>DQSP01000227.1 GCA_015663215.1 Sulfurimonas sp. | reverse complement strand
GGGTGTGTATTTCATCACAAGTTGACAGCTGTAGCCATCGAGGTCTATGTGGGAGAGATGGTGAATAGTTCTGTTGTTCATAATTTATTAATTTCCTTTTAAATATTTATATTTTTATAGTTTAACTGTGATAGAACCAAGTACTTCAAAAGTAGCATTGGAGTCTATCTCAGCATGTGAGAGCGTAACGATGTCAAGGGAGAAACGCTCAAATATCTCAGCTATACCACGGCGAAGCTGAGGATCAACTATCACAACAATTGGAGAAACACCTTTTTGAAGGAGTTCAGCTGCCTTGTCGCTTGTCGCTTGAATAAGAGCATTTATTTCACCCACATTTAGCATAAGGTTTCTCACCCCATCTTGTTCTGCAGACTTTTGCAGGAGCATCTGTTCTGTGTTTGTATCAAATGTTAGTAGTCTCACAACATTATCATCACTAGAATATATTTGTGTTATGACTCTTGAGAGTTTTGCACGAACTTGTTCAGTAATAAGTTCGACATTTTTAGTAAACTCAGCAATATCTGCGATGGTTTCTAATATAGTGAGCATATCTTTAAGCGGGATATTCTCATGGAGTAATGCTTTAAGCACGCGCTGAATGAGCCCAATAGACGCTACTTTCATAACATCATCAACAATAACAGGAAAAGAGTCCTTAATTTTATCAATAAGTGTTTGAACTTCTTGACGAGTGAGCAGATCTTCAGCATTGCGTTTAACGAGTTCACTCATATGTGTCGAGATAACAGTAGAAGCATCAACAACTGTATAACCATTGATGATAGCATCTTCTTTTTCACTTGGCATTATCCATAATGCATCAAGCCCAAACGCGGGCTCTTTCGTTTTATCTCCAGTTATTTCACCTGTAGCCATACCGCTATCCATCGCAAGAAATTTATCAGGCTGGATACTTCCATCCCCTATACTTATACCTTTGAGTAAGATTTGATACTGCTGTGGTTCTAGGTGCAAGTTGTCTCGAATACGAACCTGAGGCATTAAAAATCCAAAATCACTAGCAATTTTACGGCGCATTGAACGGATACGTTCAAGCAAATCTCCACCTTGTCCACTATCTGCGAGTTTTATGAGTTGATAACCAAGGGTAAGTTCGAGCATCTCAACTTTTAGTATGTCTTCTAGGGCAGTTTCTTCTTCTTTGGCTATCTCTTCATTCGTCTTTTTAGGTTTTATTTTTTCCTCTTCTTCTTGTCTTTGACGAGTGTTTTTGGCAAAGTTATCTACATCTAAGATACTAAGTTCCCCTCTGTCATATTTATAAATCATCCAACCAAGACCGGCAAAAAGAACTCCAACTAGACCCATAGAAGCAGTTGGTAGACCAGGAACAAGTGCAAAAAGTATCATAATAAACCCAACAATCATCATAATCTTTGAGTTACCAATCATCTGGTTGATTGTTCCCTCTGCAAAGTTATCACCATCACTAGAACTTCTAGTAATCATAATACCCGTAGCAGTTGAGATAATAAGTGCTGGAATTTGCCCTACTAAACCATCACCTATAGTTAAAAGTGTGAAAGTAGAAGCCGCGTCAGCAACATCCATGTCATGTTGAAACACACCGATAAGAAAACCACCAATGATATTGATAAGTGTAATGATAATACCCGCAACAGCATCCCCTTTTACAAACTTAGAAGAACCATCCATTGCTCCATAAAAGTTAGCATCTTGGAGTATCTCTGCACGACGTACCTTTGCCTCAGCATCATCTATGAGCCCTGCATTTAAATCAGCATCAACTGCCATCTGTTTACCAGGCATAGAGTCAAGTACAAAACGAGCTGCTACCTCTGCAACTCTAGTAGAACCTTTGGTAATTACCATAAAATTTATAAGCACTAAAATTGAGAAGACGATGATACCGATAACATAGTTACCACCAACAACAAAATCACCAAAACTAGTGATAATATCACTCATGTTCTCAGGACCTTCAGCACCATGACTTAAAATCATTCTAGTTGTAGCGATGTTAAGTGAGAGTCTAAAAAGTGTTAAAATTAAGATAAGTGTAGGAAAGGTAGTTAAATCAGTTGGTTTTGGAACATAAAGAGAAATAAGTAAAATAAGTACAGCAAACGCCATAGAAACTGTAAGGAGTACATCTAGTACAGCAGATGGCAGCGGTACTATAATAATTGCCAAAATAGCCATAACAAAGATAACAACACTTAGGTCTTTTTGCCCAAGTAAAAAGTTAAGAGTTATTCCAACTTGTTGTCTTAGTGTTCGTTTTTTTGCCAACTTGCTACTTCTCTCTACTCTTCAACTATGTCAGCTAAAGTAAGGTCTTGTAAAAAGGAGTCTATTTTACCTTGGAGTTTATGTAAAAAAGGCCAGATAGAACAGACATCAGCTCTTTGTGAAGGACAGTTTTTTTCAGAAGGGGCACACTCAAAGACGGCAGGTGCTTTTCCTTCAACACAAGACATTACAGCAAGCATGCTTATATCTTGTGTAGTTTTATCTAGTGCAAAACCACCTTTAGCACCTTTGTAAGATTTCAAGATACCTTCTTTTGCAAGTGATTGCAAAATTTTAGCTAAAAAACTTTTAGGAATTGAGAGTTCCCTAGAGAGTGTTTCACTGTCCATGGGCTCTTTTGCAGATGATAGTAGTATTAAAGAGAGTATCGCATACTCACTTGCACGTGTAATTAGCATTATTGTATACTTTATATATTAATTTAGAGTTTATTATATCTAAAAAACTTAAAAAACATCATCGACTCTATATTTAAAGTTTATTTAGATATAATCCCAATTCAACTTCACATTGATAAATGTGTATGTTAGATTATTATACCCATCAGGAGGCTATTATGGCTTTAGATTCGGCTAAAAAACAAGAAATTGTTACAAAATACGGACGTAATAAAAACGACACTGGTTCTAGTGAAGTTCAAATTGCATTATTAACTACAAGAATTGCAGAGTTAACAGAGCACTTAAAAATATTCAAGAAAGATCATGCATCTCGTCTTGGACTTCTTAAGCTTGTTGGTAAACGTCGTCGTTTAATGAGATACTTCAAACGTGTAAACAAAGAAGCATATCTTAACCTTGTAGAGTCTCTACAAATTCGTGACAACATCTAGTTTCACACTTTTTCTGTAAGTCAAAACTCTATCAAGAGTTTTTGACTTATTCTTTTCCCTCTTTTTCACTTTATTACTTACTATCATTAAAACTAAAAAATAAATACAATTCCATAATTTCCTCCATAAAGCACCCATAATTCAATTTTAATTTAGTTTAGAAAGAGTAAGATTGTTTTAAATTTGGTTCTGCAAGGAGGTTTATAATGTCGACAAATAATAATGATATTAGTACAGATGGTCTAACATTTTTAGATGATGGAGAGGTTCTTTATAATGATTTGTACCTTTTATCTGAAACTGATGAGAAGGGTATTATAAGTTATACTAGTGATTCTTTTTTAAAAGTTGCAAATATGAAAGAGTCTGAGATGATTGGGCAACCACACAACATCGTAAGACATCAAGATATGCCAAGAGCAGCATTTAAATCACTTTGGGATGATGTTCAGTCAAAAGGATTTTGGACAGGTTATGTTAAAAACCAACGTAAAGGCGGAGGATACTACTGGGTATATGCTACAGTACTTCGTTCTATAGACAAAAGTGGAAATACAAAATATGTTTCTATTAGAGTTAAACCTTCACGTGAAGATATTCAAAAAGCTCAAGAGCTTTATGCAACATTAGATTAAGATAAAAGGAAAATACAATGGCTTTAATGAAAAAAGGAAACACAGGTTCATCTTCTGCAGTAGTATCTTCTGGTGGTGTTGATAAACGCAAGCAGAGAACTTTAGCAAAACAGCAACAAATCAGTGAAAGTATCGCTGGTGTTTCTATGAGTATTTTAGAAAATGCACAAGAGAGTGTAAGTGCTATAGAAGAGTTAAAATCTTCAATGGAGCAGATTGCAACAGCAGCTGAAGAGAATAGTGGAGCGAGTGAACAAGCACTTTCAAATGTAAAAAATATTAGCTCAAATATTGGAAGAATGACTTCGACTATTGCGGCTGTAACAGCTTCTACACTTTCTGCAGGTGAGAATATTATGTCTGCAGTTGATAAGATTAATGTGTCAGTTGAGAGAATGGGTAGTGCTGTAAATGTAGCAAAAGAGTCTTCGCAAAAAAGTGAAGAGTTAAAAGAGTCTTCTCAAAATATTGGGAATGCAGTTGGTTTTATTGCTAAAATTGCTGATCAAACTAATTTACTTGCATTAAACGCTGCTATTGAAGCATCTCGTGCAAAAGAGCACGGAAAAGGTTTCGCAGTTGTAGCTGATGAAACACGTGCTTTAGCTGGGGAGAGTGAAAAGAATGCTGAGTTTATTTCAGAACTTGTAAATAAAATTCAAACAAGTATTGATGGTATTATTAAAAGTATTGGTGCAACTACAAACATTATCTCCGGGAATGGAACGAAGGGTAATGCCTTAGCTTTAAAGATGGAAGAACTTACAAAAATAGCAGTCTATTCTGTTGAAGCAGCTAGAAGCATCGGTTCATATACTACACAACTTGGTGATTTTATAGAAAAGATTAATGAAGGTTCAGGAAATATAGCAAAAGCATCAAGTGAAATAGCACTCTCAGTTGAGAGAACTCTTAACTCGATTGAAGTTCAGTCAGATGCCCTTGGTCAAACTGAAGATGATATAAAAGAACTCTCTAACCTTGCAGAAGAGTTAAAGTACTCAACAGACACTATGAAGTCAGCTGAAGATATCGCCATGAGTGCAGATACAATTAGTGCATCTATGGATGAGATTCAAAATGCTCTTGAAGATGTAACGAGTTCACTCAACCAAATGGAAGAGTCTTCTCAAAATACAAACCAGAGTGCTTTAAGTAACAAAGAACTTGTTGAAGCTGGTCTATTAACAGCGAAAGATATAGATAAACTTATAGAGATTGCAAGAAGAAACTTTGACCTTTTAAAAGTATCGTTTAACGAAGTAAAAGCATCAGTAGTTGAGATCAAATCATCATTTGGTGACTCGATTAAAGAGGGAAATAGTGCTGCAGTTGAACTCAACATCATAGTAAAAGAGACAAAAAGTGTTGATAAAACAGTTGGAAATATCTCAAACTCAATTGTTCAGTTAAATATGCTTGCTATTAGTGGGTCTATTGAAGCTGCTCGTGCTGGGGATTTTGGAAAAGGTTTTGCTGTTGTTAGTGCTGATATTAGAAACTTAGCAAAAGACTCTGAAAGTAATACTGAAAAGATTAACGATATTGTAGAGTCAATGAACTCTGAGATAGATACTGTTAAAAATGACTGGGGTGACCTGCTACATTCACAAGGTAATGAAGAGGGGAGCATAAACTCTCTTATTAATGATATCACCGTGATTACAGATGTTTTAGTTGATTTACTCGATAAATATACAGGACTCAAAGCTGCGAATGATCAAAACCTTGAAGGTATGAATCAAGTGATGATAGGTATAAGTGAAATACAAAAAGCAGTAGAACTGAGTGCAAGAAATGCAAGTGAATCGCGTAAGGCAAGTGAGTTGATTATCGATACGGTTACACACATAGGTGAAGGTGTCGAAGAGTTGGCAGTTATGGCAGACGAGCTGCAACAAGGTTAAAAATAGGTGCAAACTATGCAAATTGAAGAAATCTTAATCATTAAAAATGCTCAAGAGAATTATGCTGTCTCGACTGATGACATAAATCAAATTTCTAGAGTTCCAGACCTTATGCCTTTACCTCTACGCCCTTTTGGAGTAAGAGGACTGTGCTCGGTAGGCGGTAATATTGTCTCCATGATTGATATGAACCAGCTACTTGATATGAAAGAAGTAGATATAAATGACCATAAAAGTAGAATAATAAGCTTAAATGAAGATTTTTCATCAAATACATTACTTGTGAGTGATGTATATAATACAGTAGAAATTGACCAAGATAAAATAGAATACATCAATAAAGAAGATGATCCTGTTGTTGCTATTTATAAGTATGAGGAAACTTTAGTTCAGGTTTTATCATTAAAAGAACTTTTTTCTAAGATGAATAAAGTCTCAATTAAAGCCGAAGATATACAAAATGGAAAGATTAAAGATGTCGTGGCTAAAGAAGAACCGAGTACACGGTTTCTTATCTTTTCAATGGCTCAAGAAAAATATGCTCTAAAGATAGACTATCTTCAAGAAATAATCTTAGCTGATAATACTTATACTGATATAGCTGGTAGCCAAAAAGATGTTTTAGGTTTAATAACACTCAGAGATGAACTCTTAACGATTATAGATTTACGAGTATATTATGGGTTTAAAGCTAAAAATAGTGATGCAAATAGAATTCTTGTTGTGTCATATGATGATAAGAAGATTGGTTTATACATAGATTCTATTATAGATATTAAAAGTTTTTATCAAAAAGATATAGAGTATTTAAGTGACACATTTGATGGAAATAAAATAGCGGGTGTGATTCATGATGAAGACTCTCTCATTTCATTTTTTGATGATAAGCTAATTAATGAAATTTTAAATAAGAATGATGCCTTTATAGATTCTTCTAGTGATGATAATCTTGGTATTGATGAAGATGATTTTTCCCTTGAAGCAATTGTGTTTAAGCTCGCTTCTAAAGAGTATGCATTTGATGTTGAGTGTGTTGATGAAATTATTGATATTGTTGACTCTACAAATGTTGCATTTACTGATGGAGCGATTGACGGTATTATAAATATTCGGGGACAGATAGTTACAATGCTTTCTCTTTTTACGAAGTTAAAAATTGATACATATATAAATGAAGACTCTAAAATAATTGTTTGTAATATTAAAAATAATCGTATAGGATTTGTGGTTGATAGTGTAAGTGATATACTCACTATCAAAGAAGAAGATATTCGTAGAGAAGAAGACAAGTATTTTAGTGGAGTTTTACATTTGGACAATGGAGAAAGACTGGTGCTACTCATGGATATTGATAAAATAGTGACGAAGGACATAAAATAATGGCAAAAAGGATATTAATAGTTGATGACTCAGCACTTGTCCGAAAACAGCTAGGTGAAATGATAGCGACACTGAACTTTGAGATTGAGTTCGCTAAAAATGGGAAAGAAGCTGTCGATAAGGCAACATCTTATCAGTATGATGTAATAACTATGGATATAAATATGCCTATTATGGATGGTATAGAAGCTGTTCGTCAAATAATGCAAGCACAACCAACCCCTATACTTATGGTAAGCTCTTTAACTACAGAAGATGCGACTATCACTATGGATGCACTTGATTTAGGAGCTGTAGACTACATAGCTAAACCAGGAACTATGAATGTAGGAAAGCATGAAAATCGTGAAGAAATTTTAACTAAAGTAGGCTCACTCAGTCGTATATCTCCAAGACGATTAAAACGTAAAATGGCAAGACCTGCAACAAGAGAACGCCGTCGTGCCCAGCCATCAAGACAGGACAGAGAAGTTGTAGAGAGTAGAACTTCTAAAGAGATAGAAAAAGTTGTACTCATTGGCTCATCGACAGGTGGACCAGGACTGATTGAGCAGATATGCTCATCTCTCCCAGCTAACTATAAACACCCTGTTTGTATAGTACAGCATATGCCAGAGCAGTTTACTGCTGCATTTGCAGAGCGTTTAGATAGGGCGGCGGTACTTCCCGTAGTAGAATCAAAACAAAATATGGAACTTTTACCAGGACATATTTATGTTGCTCGTGGTGGTGTTCATATGCACTTCGCGAAGAAAGTGTCAGGTAAAATAGTGATACGCGAAGAGAAAAACAAGGGCGATAATTTTTTTCAACCAAGTGTAAATGAGATGATGAACAGTGCAGCAGAACTCTTTGAAGGGAAGAATCTTGTTGGTGTGATTCTTACAGGTATTGGTGATGATGGTGCTGATGCAATGGTGAAGATGAAAAGTGCAGGAGCATATACCTTAGGTGAAAGTGAAGAGAGTGCTACTGTATATGGGATGCCAAAAGAGGCTTACGATCGAGGTGGTGTTAGTGAACAACTCAATTTCAATGAGATACTCAAAAAAGTATCTACATTAAGGTAAGGTAGGAGGGTGAGATGGGACTAGTTAAAAAACATGTAAAACAAGTTGTAGAAGAGTTAGTTACATATACAAATCTTGATGATGCTACTGAGGCTTTTAATGCAAGTGATGAGGACTCTGAAAAATACTATATCATTGATGAGATTGTAAAGTTTCATGGTGGTGGTGAGTTTTTAGTTGAATATATACGTCATAATGATGTAGACAAAAATATTGCAACGAAAATTGCATCTACAATCTCATCGATGGAGCCTGATGAAGCACCTATAGAAAAAATCATGGATCTTTTAAAGCTTGAAAATGCTTACATAAGAAACCTTGGTATATCTATGCTAAGAGATTTTGGTGATTCTATTAAGTACTATATTGTAAAGTTTTTGATAGGTGATGATAGAGATTTAAGGATATTTGCCATTAATGTTTTAGGTGATGTTAATTTCTCTGAGTCAAGAGAGATGTTGGTAGAACTTTTGGAGGGAGAAGAGGATATAAATGTAGCGATGACAGCAGTGGACTATATGAGTGAAATAGGTGAAGAGAAAGACATTCCTCTTTTAGAATCGCTTAAAGAGCGTTTTGAAAATGAAGTATATGTAGAATTCGCTGTTAATGGTGCTATCGCCATGATAAAAGGGTAAAAGAATATGGCTTATCTATTATCTAAAGACAATTTTACAAAAATAGGAGAGTTTATCTATAGAAAAAGTGGAATACACTTAACAATAGACAAACACTATGAAAAATTAGCAAAGTTTATTGATAGTCGTTCGGTAGAGCTTGGGCTTGAAAATTTTAGAAAATACTTTTTTAAGCTACGATTTGAAGATAAGGATGGTTCAGAGTTTCAAGAACTTATGAATGCTGTTACTGTCAACGAGACATATTTCTTTAGAGAAAAGGACCAG
>DQSP01000235.1 GCA_015663215.1 Sulfurimonas sp. | reverse complement strand
TCCTGTTGAGATAGAGATCGTTCTACCAACATAGATGGAAGATTCTTTATTATTTACACAAAGGATAGAAGGGTTTGAGATAGACTTTGCAGCACCATTTGTTTCAAGAAAGTCAAGTGTTGCACCTAGAGCAAAACCACTTGTCGCACCTGAACCCACTACTGTACCTGCTAAAGGGGCTCCTATCGTTCCGGCAATTGCCTGCCCACCAAAGTTTGTAGCTAAAGAGTAAAGACCTTCAGAAGTAAGTACAGCTGCATCAAAACCATACTTTATACCTATAGCTTCTGCATTACTCTTATTTATCTCTATAATTCTAGCTTGAACATAAACCTGATACTTCTCTTTGTCTAACTCATCGATAATAAGCTTGATTCCTTTTAAAATAATAGGATCACCAATGGCGATGATGGCGTTTATCTCCGCACTTGCAGATACATTTGGTTTGAGTGATGGGTCTGAGAAAATCTGTTTTGCGATGATTTCATTCAATGAAACAGCTACTGTTTTAGCATCAGAGTTTTTAAGGGAATAAATTTCGACACTATTACTACCACTTGATTCTACATCCATATCTTTTATCAGCAACTCTATCTTTGCCACATTAGCTTCTAAACCAACAACAATAAGTGCATTAATATTATCATCAAGGATAATTTTCACTACATCTGAAGCTACTTTTGCATTAAAAAGTGACTTAGAAATTTCAAGAAGTCTCACCTGTAATTTTTTTGCATTTGCATTTTTTATTGGGATAATTTTCACTATTACTTGATTATTTGTGTTTACATCTTGTATAACTTTTTTTACCGTTGCTATGTTCTTAGGATAGTCTGTGAGTAGTATGGTGTTACTCTCTTTCATAGTCATCAATTTTGCTGTTTTAGAGATAAGGTAACGAATTTTTGCCGCAACTATGTCTACATTTTCACCCTTAACAGCTATAGCTTGAGTTACCATGAGTGAGCCATAAGCTCGCTTATCTTTACCAACAACAACTACATTATGTTTTGCAGCTTCGGTGGAACGCACTACCTCATAAAGAGAGCCATTTCTCACAAGCGTAAAACCTTTAGACTCCAAAACAGAAACTAAAATACCTATAAGCTCATCATCATATACAGGTGTTGTACTTATAAAGTTTACAGTGCCGTTAATTTTATTGTTTATCAGTATATTTTTATGTGTGATTTTTGAGATAAGTTTGATAAAATCATTTATCTGTAGGTCTGAAAAGTTTACATTAACTTGTTCTCTCGCCCCTAGTGTAAAGACTAAAATTGTTGTTAACAGTAGTGTTTTAATAAATTTCATAAATTAATTCCTTTTCTTGATTGTTTCGTAGAACGACTAGAGCTATAGTCTTTAAGGTATCTATCTTTTTGTATAAATTGAGTGCATCTTTGAATGACTTCAACTCTATGTTGTTTGCTTTTATGATAATATCTCCCTTCTTTAGACCTAAACTTGCCATTTTTGATCCTGCTTTGATACGGTTCACTTGAAATCCCACTATCTTTCCAGATTTTTTAAGTGGTGCTATCGCAATATCTTTCCAAATCTTTGATGGGTCCTTTGAGTAAGTTTTTATGTCCTCTTTAGAAACACTTCTCTGAGTGACATCTTCCATACTATCTGCATTACTTGCATTAGCAATCTTTGTAACTTTCCCTTTACTCGTTACTTTTGCATTATCGAGTAATAAAACATAATCTTTATGAGACCTAGTAAATATTACCTGTGTTAACTTTATCTCTTTGAGAGTATATCCTGCATAGACTTCTCCGACACTCACTATCGTCGTATCTTTAGGAGTTGATTTCTTTGCTACTATTGCGAACCCATTAAAGTGACTGCCATAGAGTCCTTTTAAAACTAAAGAGTTTATACTATATGCTCTTGTATTTGTCGCTGTGTTTGTTGGAGCTTGCAGTACTTTTGATTTTATAAGCATGTTTTTAAAATCAACTCTTTGATACTCTGAGCGGTAGGACTTCTCAACATTTAACTCCATACCTTCACTAGGCAAGTACCACCAGACGATTACAGATACTAACTTTGCTAAAAGCAAAAGTATAAGTAGTTTTGTGATAATTTTAAGAATTTTAGTATTAGAAAGATTTTGCATAAACATACACTCCTTCTTCGGACTTTTTAAACATTTTCATACTTTTTTTGTACTTTTTAAGCATCATATTTGAAGGTGAGAGTCTTAGACTCAAGTTTTTATCTAGTATCTCATACTCCGCATTTAGCTCTCCAAACTCACCATTAGCTTCTATTTTTAGGACTAAGGGATTAAAAATAGTATAAGTCACATCGAGTTCTTCTATTTTTGATGGTAAGTAGGCTTCTACTAAAGAAGATAGTTTTATCTCACGAAGATGCACACTATTGTAAAAAAGAAGTAGTGTTATCTCAGCTTCTTGCACAACACCACTTTCGATTTTTTTGGCACTTATTTCTAAGTTTTGGATTTCAAGAGAGAAGAGACTCTCCTCTAAAGTCTCCTGAGAAATAACAATATCAAACTTTTTTATATTTTCTTCTAAAAGATAGTATAGAGAAGACTTCGGCACAAATACCATAAGAGCAAAAACAAAAAAGAGTGTGTATGCTGAAAATTTTAAGAGCTTCTTTACCATTTTATCTCCATTTCTAAGCTTGCTTTTGTATCACTCAATCTTTTGATTTTTAATGCAGTAATGTTAAAAGAGGCATTGAGAACTTTACCCATCAGTCCATTTAAAACAGCAGCATCCATACTTTGTGAACTTATTTTTATAAACTTTTTATCGCGTTTTACATGTAACTTTGCAGCAGCAATTGATTTTTGACCGAGTATACGTTCTAGGCTCTTTTTTGTTTTTGTTTTATCAGCATACACTGATTTTAAAGCATTAAGATCAACTGCCAGTGTTTGACTCACAAGGAACTCACTCTTCGCCTCAGCTAACTCTTCTTTAATACCATTGAGTTTAAAAAATAAAAACATTAAAACCACAAGAAGGAGTCCGCCTAAATGTAAAGGATTTACTTGATTCATAAGCTTAACTCCACTTTTATGCTCTCACCATTAAAAGATGTTTTGTATTTGAGTTTTTTTGCATTTAACTTTGATAGGAAAGTATTCTCACTTCCTTTTTTTACACCCTTTATGCTCACAAAAAGTTTTTTATTTTTATACTCTAGGAGTGTTATCTTTTGGTTTTGCTTTAGAGGCATACTTAAAAAGACTGCAATTGTTGCACGAAGTTTTGTTTGTGTTTTGTAAATTTTGGTGTACTTTTTCTGAATAGACTTGTTTTGAATCATAGTAGATTGAAGATTATACTTACTAAAAAGTTCCTCTTTGGCTTCTAAAACAGCATCACGCTTAGCACTTGCTACAAAAATCTCTACTAAAAGAATGAGTGCTAAAACTACAAGAACACCCCCTATCTTAAAGAGACTTTTATTATCAACTATATGCCCAAACTGCTGAAGTTTTATAGTATATTTTGAGAGTGTAATGTTTGTAAGTTCTAAGTTTTTTGATTCTGTAAGCCATGCACTTGGAGCTAAAACAACAAGTCTGTCTTTTACATACATACTCTCTTTATCTGTGATACTTACAGCATCCTCAAGGTCCATAAACTCACTCTGAGCAAAGTGTATACTTCTTATATCTGCAGTGCTAATCCCTTTACTTAGTATCAAATCAAGAATTATTTTATCTTCATAAGCAAAAAGAATGAACTCATCTTCATATTTATAAGCATAGTATGAGTAGTGTCCTAAAGGCAAAGAGTCTTCAAAGATAGAAGGCAATAGTTTTTTTACTTCGCGTACAGTTGCAACTGGTAGCTTCATCTTCTTGACCCAGTACAATCGTGGAGAGAGAATAATGTCGAGCTTTTCTCCTTTCTCGCAAATAACTGTTTCATGCATTTGAGGGTCTAGAAAAACAACACTAGCACTGCGTTTAAATCTCGTAAGCAAAGTTAGACCCCTTTTTCTTTTGTATATCATACTCAAAACTCATCTTTGAATATTCCCCATTTAAAGTTATTTCTAATTCTATCTGCACTATCGGTTGGAAAAAACTTGTTTTAAAACTATTCTTTAAAATCTTTTTTTCATCATCATTTAGATTTAAATCTTTTAGCTCTGTATAGAAACCACCGTTTGCATTTAACACTTCAGCTCTCTCATGTGAACAGCCGAGCATAAACTCCCAAACTTCAGTTGTGGCATAGTTAAGATCTATACTAATATTTGTATCATCTGTATAATAAAAAAGCTGATTAAAGTCCACATTACTAAGTGCATTGTCATTATACTCTTTGGCATAATATGCATTAATTATCTCTAAATGTTTAGCTGATGCAATATAATCTCGAAACAGATAAGGATGTTCATCAAATATGCTTGTATTGTAGCTATTATTTTCTTTAATCCCTCCAATATTATCAAGTAAAATATCCACATACTGAGAATTTATGTTGTAATTTACTAAGAAATTTCGAAGTTGTGCACTTGTAAGATTGTTAAGCATCGCAGGATTAAACTTCGCTCTTGCACTTTTTATCTTCATAAGTATTGTAACATCTCCGTACTCAAAAGGAATAAATGAAGCCTGAGATAAC
>DQSP01000099.1 GCA_015663215.1 Sulfurimonas sp. | reverse complement strand
CGCAGAAAAAAATTCCAAGTTTCAAGAATTCCTTTTAGACTTTCAATAAACAATCGAAAAGAAAAAATACTAAAAGATGCCTCCATAGAGTTGTTTGTTGAACATATTGACTTTACAAGTGAACACAATACAAGAGTTATAAAAGTCACTCATTTCAACAGGTTTGAAAAATTATTCAACCGCATATTAAAGAAATTTGGTTTTAGAAGACAAGGTGGTAAATCTTTAGATATATTTTTCAAGTACAAAAAGGACAAAAAGTTATTCTGGATGGCACAAAATAAAGTACATCATATAGAGGAAATGATGCTTGATGAAGAACTTATAGAAATTTATTTCTATAATCTAAAATGTAAAATACCCAAGAATTACAATGCCTATCTAACAAGCATGTACGGAGACTGGGAAACGCCTAAAAAAGACTGGCAATACTATGAAGAAGATATGATTACAAGAAATTAATATGAAGAAACTGCTATAATCTTATCAAGATATAATTTACTGGGCAGGGGAAGGCTTTAATGACCCCCTTTAAAAAAGAGTGGAATGAACTTCAGTGGGCACATATTATTACTATTAAATAAGGATATAAATTAATGAGCAAAACAATCTATGTAGGCATGAGTGCAGACCTTGTCCACCCAGGACATATGAACATCATAAAAGAAGCAGCAAAACTTGGGGACTTAACCATAGGTCTTTTAACAGACAAAGCCATAGCAAGTTATAAAAGACTCCCGTACATGGCGTATGAGCAGCGAAAATCTGTTATAGAAAACATTAAAGGCGTAGTTAAAGTTGTACCTCAAGATACACTTGACTATAGACCAAACTTAGAAGACATAAAACCTGACATCGTTGTGCATGGTGATGATTGGAAAGAAGGTGTTCAGTCTAAAACAAGGCAACAAGTCATCGATGCATTGGCACAATGGGGTGGAGAACTTGTGGAGATAGGATATACAGAAGGTATATCATCAACACAGCTCAATAACTCACTAAAAGAACTTGGAACAACAGCAGATATAAGAAGATCTAGGCTAAGAAGACTTATAGATGCTAAACCTGTCGTTAGAATCATGGAATCCCATAATGCACTCTCTGGACTCATCGTAGAAAATGTAAAAAGTGATGATGGTGTAGAATATGATGGTATGTGGTCAAGTTCTTTAACTGACTCTACCTCAAAAGGTAAGCCAGACATAGAAGCTGTAGATGTAAGTACAAGAATAACAACCATCAATGAAATATTTGAAGTCACCACAAAGCCTATGATTTATGATGCAGATACAGGTGGTATTGCAGAGCACTTTGTTTTTACAGTAAGAACACTTGAAAGAACGGGTATCTCTGCGGTTATCATAGAAGACAAAACAGGACTTAAAAAGAACTCACTTTTTGGTAATGATGTATCACAAACGCAAGATACTATAGAAAACTTTTGTAATAAAATAAAAATGGGAAAAGCAGCACAAATCACTGATGACTTTATGGTAATCTCAAGAATAGAGAGCCTTATACTTGAAGCTGGTATGGATGATGCCGTGGCACGTGCAAAAGCATACATAGAGGCAGGTACAGATGGTATCATGATTCACTCAAGACAAAAGTCTCCTGATGAAGTGTTAGAGTTTTGTAAAATCCTAAGAGCATATAATGAACATATCCCAATCATCGTAGTGCCTACATCATATAACCAAATCACCGCAAAAGAATTAAGTGAAGCTGGTATAAATGTAGTAATCTATGCAAATCACATGCTAAGAGCTGCATACCCAGGTATGATGAATGTTGCTAAGTCTATCTTAGACAACGACAGAAGTATGGAAGCTGAAGAAAACTTACTTTCTATTAAGAAGATTTTAGACCTTATTCCAGGAACAAGATAATGGCATTAGACACAAACAAGTTTCTTAATGGACTTATCGATAATGGCTACTCTCACTTATGTGTAGTGCCATGTAGTTTTGCAAAAAATGTCATAAATGCTGCTATAAACAATGATAATATTGAGTATGTACCTTGTGCTTCTGAAGCAGTAGCCTGTTCTGTGGCAGCTGGTCTTAAAATGTCTGGTGCTAAACCCATAGTCATCGTGCAATCTTCCGGTGTAACTAACATGGGTAGCTGTATGACAAGCCTACTTAACCCTTATGATGTGACATTCCCCATCATCACTTCTTGGAGAACCTATAAAGAAGGCAATAGTGAGATACAGCATAAACACCTAGCTACTGGACTCCCTACCCTTATAGCCTCTTATGGCTACAAACATACGGTAGTTGACCAAGATGACATAGCTAGAGCAATAGATCAGATAAATAGTTGCGATACAAGTAAAACTGTTGCAGTTTTGAAAAAAGACACGTTTACAAAAGTAGAGCTTGAGGATAAACATAAACTGGACCTCTCTAGCTACACAGCAAGGTCTGAATTTTTAATTAAGATGAATGAGATGTATAAAGATACAAATACACTTTTCATAGGAACTACAGGAAATACCGCGAGAGAGATGTATAGTTTCATGCCAGACACAGATAACTTCTATATGGCGGGAAATATGGGTGGAGCACTTAGTCTTGGACTTGGTGCTGCAATGGCAGGTAAAACAGTTGTAGTATGTGGAGGGGATGCAGAGTTTGTTATGCACATGGGAGGTATGACTACGGCTGGTAGATATGAGAATATCAACTTGACTTACTTGCTTTTTGATAATGAATCCAACAAATCAACAGGTGGTCAAAATACTTACCAATCACATGTGGACTACATAAACATTGCTAAGAGTTCTGGTCTTGATGTATTTGATAAAAAAATAACTGACTTAAGTGAGTTTACTAAGACATTTGATGACATGCAAAAAAGTTCTGGACTGAAGTTTCTTTGTGTGAAGTGTGGTGTAGATGACGAAACACCTAGACCACCTCTAAATGTTGTCAAGGTAAGTGAATTTTAAATGTTAGATAACTTTTCATACTCGATGCCTACCAAGATAGTCTATGGTATAGATAAGTTAAATGATATAGATACGTATATCAATAGAAGAAAAACACTACTTATCACCTCTGAAGGATTTGTAAAGAGGGGTTTAGTTGATAGAATAAAGTCTCTAACAAATCATATTTCAGGAGTTATTACTGAAGTGAAGTCACATCCTGAATTTAAAGACTTAGAAATCACATACAACAAGATAAAAGAGATAGACTTTGAACTTATTTTGGCAATTGGTGGGGGCTCTGTCCTTGATGCAGCAAAATTCTTTTCTGTACAAAATGAAAATAAAGAATATGCTTTTGTTGAAGACATTATAAAAGGTAAGCTTCCCAAAGAAGGGTATACGCTTATACCTATGATATCTGTAGCAACCACAGCAGGAACAGGCAGTGAGATTACACCGTGGGCAACTATTTGGGATATGGATGAGAAGAAAAAGTACTCTTTGCATTTACCTGACTTGTTTGCAGAAGTTTCACTGTATGACCCAAGTATGACTCAGAGTGTTCCCAAAGACATCACAGTACAAACAGGACTAGATACACTATCTCATGCATTAGAATCTATTTGGAATAAAAATGCAAACCCTATTACCATTACCTATGCTATTAAAGCAGCTAAGCTCATTATGGAAAACCTAGTACCTCTCTCTAATGATTTAGAAAATATAGAATATAGAGATAAAATCATGAAAGCCTGTATGTACGCAGGTCTTGCATTTTCCAACACACAAACCGCCATTGCTCATGGTATGAGCTACTACATCACTGCACATAAGGGTGTAGACCATGGTATAGCATGTAGTTTTACTTTGCCTATGCTTATAGATAATGTCATTGGAACGCATGACTTTATAGATGAAGCTTTGTTGGAGATATATGGAACGCTGTCTTCTGAGCCTTTACGCAAGGTATTAAAATCTTTAGAAGTCTCTACAGAGTTTAAAGACTATGGAATGAGTGAAGAAGAACTTCAAGCTCTTAGTGCATCGTTGCAAAATAATCAAAGGGCAGGAAATAGTCTCGTGAAGATGTAATGTATGACAGATAACTTACGAGAAGCCCAAATGGTTATGCTCAAAATCTTATTAGAATTTGATCGTATATGCAAGAAACATAAACTTAAGTATTGGCTAGATTTCGGAACACTACTCGGTGCAGTTAGACACAAAGGATTTATACCTTGGGATGATGACTTGGACGTTTCAATGCCCAGAGAAGACTATAATAAACTTTTAAATATAGCCCAAGATGAACTCAATCAAGATTATTTCTTTCAAAATAAAAATACTGATAAAAACTTTTTTTTATATTTTTCCAAAATAAGAGATAATAATTCATTTTTTGTAGAAAACCATGAGTCTGAAGAAGAAATAAATTATCATCGAGGAATCTGTATAGATATATTTCCCGTTAATTATATACAGTCCAATATATTTATAAGGGCT
>DQSP01000055.1 GCA_015663215.1 Sulfurimonas sp. | reverse complement strand
AGTTTATTGTCAGATGAAGCTATAACAACTAAAGTTTTTGCTTTTTCATTAAAAGTTACTTCGTAAGTCGTACCTTTGAAGTCATAACGGTTTGAGACTTCTCTGTCTACTAAATTTATCGCGTTTTTAAAGTTCTGCATATCTATCTTTGCAGTTATATCAAATGAGTGTTCTTTTGCCATTTTTTTGTTTCCTAAAATTATTTTTAATTATTATAACATATCTTGTTAGTTAGTATCACTGTTTTAAAAACTAGGACTCCCATCAAAACCAAATCCACCATCAAATGAGCCAAAATTTGGGTCCATAAAGCCAAACTGTGCAGACTTCATTCTCAGCATCTCTATATCTGCTTTACTTGAAATATTTTGAGGACAGACAACTGTACAGTTGTCACATAGAGTACAATCCCAGATACCATTTGTTTGCACATCACTCATCTTTGTTTGCACATCATCTTCTCGCTTATCACTTGCATATTTCCAAATGCGAGTGAGTGCAAATGGTCCTAAAAAGTCTCCATTTACAGCATAAACAGGACAAGCACTATAGCAAGAACTACAGAGTATACAGTCACTTTGCACTTCGTTAATTTTTGCATCACTTGCATCTAGTGCATTGTTTAGTGCTAGTTTTGAGAGCCATGCTTTTGCCTTTTTGTTAAAGCTATATGCCTTGTCCATATCCACCACAAGATCACGAACTACTTCCATATTTTTAAGAGGTTCCACTCTGTCGCCATCTTGAATTTTGTATGAACATGCTAGAACTTCGACCTCATTTACTCGCATAGAACAAGAGCCACATACGCTACTACGACAGCCACTACTAAACGCCAATGAGTTATCTTTAGTTTGTTTAATGTCATTTAAAACTTCTAAAAGTGTAGCATCTACTAAAGAGCTTTCATACTCAACAAATCCATTTTCTTTTTTTACACTTATTTTCATTATGCTATCCACCATATACTAAACTATATAGTGAGCACCACAGCTCACTTCTCTCGCTAAGGCACTCTTAACAACCACCTCACAAACATCCAAAGAGTTTTTAAATTCTATAAACTCTACAAGATTAGTATTGTAAACTTTAGAAGTATCACTAACTCCCAACTTAGATATGTTAGCTTTTATATCTTGTACTTCTCGCAGTGCAAACTCTAGCTCTTGTTTTGTTCGTACAATTCCTACATTTTTATAAAAAAGATCGCCTAAGTGTTCGCGTTTAGCATAAAAATCAAGTACATTTTCATACCCTTTTATCTCATCTATCACCGAGCTAGTATCTACCTCTAAACACTCTGTTTGTCCGTTTTGTTTTGCATATAAAGCTGCATTTTCTCCTGCAACTTTCCCAAAAACTACTATCTCTAAAAGTGAATTACCTCCTAAACGGTTTGCGCCATGGACTCTATGGTTTGCACACTCACCACAAGCAAAAAGTCCTTTAAGTGAAGTTGCAGATTGTCGGTCAACTTTTATGCCACCCATTGTGTAATGTGCAACTGGTTTTATAGGCATAAGCTCATAAACTGGGTCTACATTTTCATACAGTTTTGCTAACTTTCTTTCTTGTGGAAGCCCTTCATTTATGAGTTTTTCACCTAAATGTCTTATGTCTAAAAAGACCTCTTCACCTTTTTTTATCTCCGCATCTATTGCCCTACTTAATACATCACGAGGGGCTAACTCTTTTGTAAAACGTTCACCTTTAGAGTTAAGGATGTAACCGCCCTCTCCACGTGCTGACTCACTTATGAGGATACTACAACTCTTAAGTCCTGTTGGATGAAACTGTACAAACTCCATATCTATAAGCTCTGCTCCTGCTCTGGCAGCTGTTGCTATGCCATCACCCGTTGAAGCTGTAGAGTTTGTAGAGTTTTTATCGTAAATCCGACTATAACCACCACTTGCAAGTATTACTGCGTTTGCTTCGTAAATTTCTACCTCACCACTTCTTATGTCTAAGATTTTTGCGCCACAAACGCCATCACTACTGTTTTTTAAAATTTCTAGCAGATACTTTTCATTTTGTATCTCAATGTCTGCTTCTAAACATCTGTCGTAAACAGTGTGTAGTATTTTTAGACCTGTGTAGTCTTGTGCATAACAAGCCCGAGAGGCACTCGCTCCACCCAAAGCACGTTGTGCCACTTTTGCATCTTCAGTCCGAGAGAAACAGACACCAATGCTATCTAACCACTCTATAGCTTTTGGAGCACTTTCACACATAAAACTGATAGCTTCAGGATCTGCTTCTCCATGAGCTGACTTAAGCGTATTAGCAATATGATCTTCTACACTATCTTCACCAGCATTTCCAAGTGCTGCGTTTATACCACCTTGTGCCATACATGTTTGACTTCTAGTTGGGTACTCTTTTGTCAGCACTATTACATTTGCACCACTCTCTTTAGCATTGAGTGCAGCTGTTAAGCCTGCTCCGCCTGCTCCTACCACTAAAACATCATATCTATTTTTCATATTTACTACCTATTCCTCTATCTCTTATAATAACATAATTACATTTAATTCAAGGGGAAGCAAACTCTTCATTTATTATTCATAAACTTATCTTATAATGATATAATTAAACACTTAAAAGGAATTATTCTGCAACATTCAACTAAATGTTTTAAAGCATATTCTCCTGTTATATCAATCGCTGCTTTACAAAATAATACAATTATCTTTTCCACAACTACTAGCGGAGTAAGGGTTTTAGAAGGGGATAAATATAAGACACTCTCGAATAAACTTCCTCCAGAGATCAATGCAAGTACAATAGCTACAGAATTTAGTCAAGATGGTAATTTTATGGCTATTACGAATAGTCATGATATTTATATCTATGCACTAAAACATGATAAAATATTTAAAACTATTCATTTAGAAAATGAAAAAATTACCCTTATAGCTTTTGATTTGTCTTCTAAATATCTAATTGTAGGGACAACACAAGGACGTGTTTTACAATACAGATACAATAGTAAACATCAGCTTGCACGTTTATGCTCTTTTCCTTATTACATGCCTGGTGAACAAAAATTTAAAATTACCAATAACTATGTAAGTGCCGTAAGTTTTTATAAAACTCTTATTGCTTGTAGTGGCTATGGCGGTGCTGTATATATTATAAATATGTATTCTCGAGAGGACACTATTGTTATCAATAGGTCAAAAGCAAAAATTGAGGCACTCTGCTTTGTGAATGAATCAACGCTTCTATGTGGGAATAATGATGGTGTTTTAGAGGTTATATCTTTACAAGAAACACATATCACACGTAAACTAAACATGCCTTTTCTAAAAATAAAAAACATTGTTCTTATGCCAAATCAAGCATATGCACTTGTTAGTTCAGATAAAAATTTTGTTACACTTGTAGATATTAGAAATCTCAAAATTGTTGAGAAGCAGTACCTTACATTTGAAAATAAAATTGAAAAAATACTCCGTAAAGATGATGAATCCATCCTTGTAGTTTTGAAAGATGCAACCATTCTTCACACAGAACTCACCAATATCAATACACTCAAAACACTCATTGAAAAAGATAGACTCATACAAGCATTTAAACTACTTGTTGCGGCACCAATGCTTAAATATTCTGCTGAGCACACTAGACTCAAGAACAAATATCAGCATAAACTAGAACAAGCAATTTTCTACCTTATAAAGAACGATGTAAGTTCTGCAAAAGAAATCACAAATCCATTTTTAGTTCTCAAGCATAAACAAGATGAAATTTATCTTATATACGAAGCATTTAAACACTACCTTAAGTTTCAAACTATATTTCATGAACAGCGATTCAATTTAGCATATTCAATAGCTACTAAATATCCAGCCTTACAATATACTATTGAGTATAAAAGTATGGAAAAAATTTGGCAGCAAAAATTTCTAGAAGCACAAAAAAAAGTACTCTTACACGATCTTGAATCAGCGAGAATACTTCTTTCTGAGTATATGTCTGTAGCTTCAAAGAGACCACTTATTAAACTTATTTTATACAAAAATAAAGAATTTCTCCATTTTATAAAAGCTGTTGAAAAAAAAGAGTTTCATAAAATTCCTAAGCTTATAAAAGAGAATAAAATATTTGCAGAGACACAGCACTATCAGATGCTCAATAATGAACTAGAAGAGAGTGTAGTTCAAGTAAATGAACTTATTCAAGTTGGAAATATAAGCTTAGCAGAAGTACTCATTGAAAAAATTTCTGATAGTCCAAAACATCAGGACTTAGTAGATAACCTTTACGTAGCCTGTGATGATATGAAAGAATTTTATGATTTATACAATCAAAATAATCTTTTTGATTGCTATGCACTTATCGATGTGAACCCTACAGTACAAACAAGTGATTTAGCAATTTTACTTGAACAACAATGGACACAACTTATACTCAAGAGTGAAAAATATGCTTTACAAGGTAAAATAGAAGCCGTAAAAGATACCTTTGGTAGCCTACTAAAACTTCCATCTAGATGTAATAAGATAGGTGACATTTTACGTTTATCCTATAGTAGATCTGCAGATATCTTCATGGATCAGGCTGCATTTGAAAAAGTGCAACAGCTTATTATCCAATATACTAACCTTTTTGGTCTTGATACAGAGATAGATCTCATCATCTCATGCTATGTAAAAAAGTCAAAAAAGAAAATACATCTCTCTGAGGAACAAGCGAAAAGGAAACCAAGAGATTATTGGTTGTTTAGCATATAGCTAAAGACAAAACAGTTATATTATAAGTGTTAATAAATAGTACCGTAATACACGAAGAGTACTCACAATAATAACAAACCTAAGAAAATTCAAACGCACTAACCCTGCAACAAGTGTGAGTGGATCACCGATAAGTGGCATCCATGATAGCACTAAAGCATACTGACCATACTTATGTCCTAGAAGAAATGATTTTTTTCCAAGTTTAGAGGAGAAGAGTTTATTTTTTGTTTTTTCATAAAGAAAAAATCCGAGATAGTAGTTTAGGATTATGGCTAAGATATTTCCACTGGAGGCACTTAGCATTGCATTTAAAATGGGCATCTCGTTTGTGATGGCTAAATAAAACGCAGCTTCCGAAGAAAAAGGGAGAATAGTTGCTGCGAGAAATGCAGAAATAAAAAGTGCTATTTCTGCCATAATATGCCTAGAGTGTAGCTTTTATATTTTCTACCACACCCGCGATAAGCTTATCTCTTGCCTCTAAAGAAGTCCAAGCGATATGTGGTGTAATATAGAGTCTTTCTTTATTTTTTACACTCAAAAGTGCATGATTTTCTAGCATAGGTTCTTTTGTTAATACATCTAAACCAAAAGAGATATTTTTCTCATCTATTATGCGAACGACTGCATCTTCATTTATGATACCACCGCGCCCTAGGTTGAGTATAGTCGCTCCCTCTCTACAAGTTAACAACTGTTCATAGTCTAAAAGATTGTTCGTTTTGTCATTTAAGGGAGCATGAATAGTAATGATATCACAAGTACTAAGCATATCATCTAAAGTTGTTCTTTGGAAATCCTCAGTACGGTTTAAACCACTTGTTGAGTAGTAAAACACTTCCGCCCCAAATACTTTGGCGATATTGGCTACACCGCGACCTATACTTCCAAGACCGATTATTCCCCACTTTTTCCCTTTTATCTCCGAAAAAGGACGGCTTACATCTGTAAAAATAGGACTTCTTGAGTAAGAGCCATCTTTAACACTCTCATCATAATAACGAGAGCTTCCAAGAAGATAAAAAAGCATTGAAAAAGTATGTTGAATGACTGAATCAGTTGAGTAACCAGCAACATTTTTCACTTCTATATTTAACTCTTTTGCTGCGTCTAGGTCTACATTGTTCATACCAGTTGCAGCTATACAGATAAGTTTTAGGTTTTTTGCACCCTGCATAAACTCTTTAGTGATAACAACTTTGTTAGTAACTATCACCTCTGCGTTTGTTATTCTTTGCTGTGTTTGTTCAGGTGCAGTAGTAGCAAATACTTCTACATCACCTAAAGCATCAAATGCACTAAGGTCTGTGCCTTCAAAAGTTAAGGCATCAAGTAAAACTATTTGCATCTTAGTTGTCTTTAATTTTTTGGATTAATTCTCTAGCTTGTTCTACTGCTGACTCAACTTCATCGTACACTAAAGCAACAGCTAAACGACGTCCTTTATGTGCTTCTGGTTTTGAGAAGACTCTTACAAAAGAGTTATCTGAGAAGAGTGACTCATCTACATCTATCACAGGTGCATTTGAGTGTGCCATCTCTGTTTTGTAAGCAGCTGAAGCGCCTGAACCATAAAAAGTAAAACCGAGTGGTAATCCAAGAACAGCGCGAAGATGAAGAGCAAACTCACTCTGAGACTGCGTTATAAGAGTAACCATTCCTGTATCATGTGGACGAGGAGAAACTTCAGAGAAATAAACCTCATCACCTTTAATGAAAAGCTCAACACCAAAAAGACCACGACCACCTAAACCATCAGTTATAGTTTTAGCCATTGCTTCAGCTTTTTCTTTTGCGATATCGCTCATCTGAGCTGGTTGCCATGAAAACACATAGTCCCCATCGCGTTGTTCATGCCCGATAGGCTCACAAAAAACAGTTTCACTTCCATTTCGTACTGTTAACATAGTTATCTCATAATCAAAATCTACAAAAGCCTCAACGATTAACTCACTCGCATCACCACGAGCTTCTTTAGCTATTTCCCATGAAGCAGGAACATCTTCTTCACTTTTACAGATACTCTGACCATGACCAGATGAACTCATAACAGGCTTGATAACACAAGGATACCCCATGCGTTTACTCGCTTCTAATAAACCTTCCTCAGTCGTAACAAACTCGTAAGGACCAGTTTTAAGGTCAAGTACCTCTGCAGCAAATGTACGAATATTTTTTCTATTCATAGTCTTACTCACTGCGTTTGCATTAGGGATAACATTGTAACCCTTATCTTCTGCTGCAAAAAGAGCATCGATGCTAATAGCTTCTATCTCAGGTAAAATATAGTCAGGTTTTTCACGATAGATGATTTCAAGAAGTGCATCTTTATCTTGCATATTTACCACATATGAGCGGTGTGCAACATTATGAGCAGGAGCATTCTGGTAACGGTCAACTGCGATGATTTCAAGTCCGAGTCGCTGAGCTTCGATAGCCACTTCTTTTCCAAGTTCTCCTGAACCGAGTAACATTACTTTTTTTGAGTTTGATTTGAGAGGTGCAGAGAATTGCATGAGTATAATTCCTTCATTTTATATGAAAGAATTATATCAAAATAGAATTAATCTAGTTTTTCAGACCGATAAGTGTCTGTAGAAGTTGATCTGAAGTTGTAATTGTTTTACCATTTGCTTGGAAACCACGCTGAATGATGATGAGTTGTGTTAGAGCTCGTGAGAGGTCAACATTTGATGCTTCAAGAGCAGATGACTGGATAAATCCACGTCCTGCTGATGCTGCTGTACCGATGATTGGGTCACCAGAGTTTGCTGTTTGGTTATAAACATTTCCACCCTCAGCAGAGAGACCTTCGTTGTTTGTAAATTTTGCCATACCAATTTGTGCTAATCCAAAAGAACGACCATTTGAGAATGAACCTACTAATGTACCAGACTGATCAATTCTTATACCTATGAGATCTCCACCTGTAAAACCATCTTGAGAGATTCCAGAAGTCGAAGAACGACTATCAAAAGATGTCATACCATCAAATGCATTAGCTGTACCAAAAGAGAAACCCACTTGTTGATTTGGGGAAGAACCATTGTTTCCACTAAAAGAGATATTTGGTGGATTGTATGTTGCTAAAGAGCCATCGCTATTAAAACGAATACTTCCTTTTTTTTCATCAAAAGGGGCAGTAGTATCAATGGTTGCAGGTGCAGGTACTGTAATACTTATATCCCATGTACTTCCCGTTGCTATATCAAGTGCAGTTTTTCTAAACTCCATTCGTATAGTATGTTTAGAACCTAAAGAGTCAAATATATCTATAGAACTTGAATGAGTTGCAGCGTTAAAACTTTGTGAGAAAGCCTGTCCACCACTACCTGCAGGAAGTACTGAATTTAAAGCTTCCATATTTCGTGTAAAACGTATATTTTCTGTTACACCTGTATCTGTGTATGCTGTAATTGCTAGATTAATATCATAATCATCAGCTGCCCCACCAGGATTTTTAATAACAAATTTACCTTCTTCATTGACTGTAATCTCAATATTACTCTCAACAATATTATTTCCATTAACATCTACCTGTGCCTGTGCCTGTCTCTCCAGTGCATAACGAAGGTCAGACATAGTAGTAAATGTCTTATCTGCTCCTGCCCCTGTTGCAGCTGCCGCAGGGTCATACTGATATCTGTAAGCGGTTACTATATTTGAAGCAACCAGTCCACTATTATCATTTGCACCTGTTGTAAAGTTAATATTTTTTGAAGCAGTAGCACTACTATTTGTATTTGTTAAATCTATTCTAGGGTTACCTGAAGTCAGATTTAATGTTGCTGTTACGCCTGTATTAGCTGACTGAGCATTGATAGCTGAGATATAACGATTAGCATTTTCTGTTGCTGTTTCAGTTCCTGTTGCTCCACTTGTTGTTATTTGCTGCGTTGAACCATCACTAAGTGTAAAAGTGATATCAAGTTCATCATTGGCACCTGTACTTGCTGCTACATCAACAGTACCAGCAAGACTCGCACTGATGAATGAGGCCCACACTCCTTGATCTTTTTGTAGAGAGAAAGCTTCTCCAGTTTCATTAAACATTACCCCTAGGTTACCAGAAGGAATTGGGTTACCCCTTGAATCAATAGCATCAGGAGTTCCAGGAGTTGTGACACTTGGTGGTGTACCCGTAGCTACTGCATATGCTGGAGAAAAACTCTCTATAAGCGGACCTGAGTTAAGATTTGCTTTTAGAACTACTTCGCCTGTTGGGGAAGCTGGGGTTGTAAGACCAGGAGGTATATTTATACTTGTAATAGGAGCTGTAGAGTCTACTTTTCCTGTTACTGGATCTCTTAACCAACCTTGAGCGATGAAACCGTTATTGTCAACAAAGTTTCCACCTGCATCAAACTTAAAGTCACCAGCACGAGTATACTTATAGGTATTTCCATTGTCACCTGAGATGATAAAAAAACCATCCCCTTGAATAGCAACATCTGTATTTTTATCAGAGTTTTGAATACTTCCTTGAGAAAAGATACGAGTTGCTGAACTTACAGTAGAACCAAGTCCAATTTGAACTGGATTTTTACCACCAAGTTGTCCCTGAGGAGCAGTTGCGATAGCTTTTGTTTGTGCAAGTAAGTCTGAGAAGTTTGCACGGGAGTATTTATAACCCACTGTATTAACATTTGCAATATTATTTGATTCGATGTCCATTGCTACTTGAGATGACTGCAAGCCTGATACACCAGAGAATAAAGATTTTAACATAATATATCCTTTATGTTACTCCCAAAAAAAGAGAGTATTAGTTAAAGAATATATAGCATTTAGTGTGCCAACTTTTACAAAAAATTCTAAGCACCCATATTTAATGCTTTTTGCATCATTTCATCAGCAGTAGTAATTGATTTTGAATTCGCATCATAGGCTCTTTGTAAAATAATAAGCTCTGTAAGTCCGTAACTCAGTTCAATGTTAGAACCCTCAAGACTAAAGTTTACAACTTCTGTACCATTAATATTATTTCCATTAGCATCTTGACGAAACAGTGCAACTCCACTATTTGGACTTGCACTAAAGCGTGTACCATTAACACGGTTCAAACCTTGTTCATTTTGAAAATGAAAAACAGCAATTTTTCCAACACTACTCTGCTCACCATTTGTAAAAGTAGCGATTACTTCTGCATTTCTATTAATAGAGTAGCCTACTAAGTCTCCGCCAATTGTCCCATCTGCTATACTTGAGGCAGAAACAAGAGGAATATCTATTGAAACAACCCCATCAAAACCTCTCCCCAACTCTATTGCGACAGCAGCTCCATTATTGTCTATACTTGTTAAAGTGTTTAAAGAGAGTGCTCCTGCAGCATCGAACTCTACTCTTGCAACTTGTGTGCTATAAATAGTAGCACCATCCAATGTTTGAGTAGTTGCATTAACTGTATACTGACTACCTGGTGGTACCTGTGTGGGATCTTTTGTAAACTCTAAACGTAGCTGATTTCTATTGCCCAAAGGATCAACAACTGAGGCGCTCATTGTTATCGGTTCGAAGCCAATACCAAGGTT
>DQSP01000246.1 GCA_015663215.1 Sulfurimonas sp. | reverse complement strand
TCTTGTTGACAATGTAATTATGCCTCCAGTAGGTATGCTTATGGGTGGGGTTGATTTTTCTCAACTATTTTTTAACTTAGGTGACAAAGAATTTGCAACTATGGAAGCACTAGACAAAGCAGGTGCACCAGCGATTAAATATGGTCAGTTTATTCAGGATACTATATCATTTATCATTCTTGGTTTTGTATTGTTTATGATGATAAAAGCCTATAACAAGCTCAAAAAAGCAGAGCCAGAAGAAGCACCTGCAACACCAGCAGAGGAAGTTCTACTTGGGGAAATTAGAGATTTACTTAAAAAGTAATCTTTCGAGTCTTAAACCTTAGGGTTTAGGATTTCAATATCTTTGTTATACCTTCAATAGTATTGAGGTATAATTTTTCATGCCTTACTTAAAACAAAAAACACCCACATCACGTATACTTGACATTGTTAAAAGACTTTATACTTTTGAAAAACTACAAAGTACATCTCTAGCTATAGACTATGATGTTTCTTCTCGTACTATACATAGAGATATGCTCAAGATTTCTGAAACCATACTTTTACATAATCATTTAGGAACATGGAGTCTCGATACCTCAGGTTTTGTAGCAAGTGAGAACACATTTCATAAAGCTTTACTGCTATCGTTTGCTCAAAATGTAGAGATAGAAGTAGAATGCCTAGAAAAGTCTAATGCAAGTAAAGAAAATATAGCTTTTGCCATTGAGTACAAACATCTACCTAAAGTACTTGGAGGAAAAGTTATAAAAGCTATACAAGATGAAAAACAATGTGCTTTCACGTATATAAAAGATGATGAAACAAGTCAAAGATGTATAGACCCCATTAAGATATATACTGAAAATGGACGATGGTATGTGATAGCTAGAGATTATAAAGATGACAAAGTGAAGTCTTTTAACCTAAGTAAGATAAAAAACTTTAAGCAAGAGAGTCAAAATACAACACTCACACATGTTATGCAAGAAAAAGCTGAAAACATGAAAAGCATCTGGTCGAGTACTGGAGAAGAGGAAATCTTAGTAAAACTTTATATACAACCTGAAGTAGTACCCTATATAAAAGATATTAGACTCCATAAAACGCAGGTTATTTATGATGTACATCATGATGGTGGTCTTGAAGTGCATTGTAGCATTACCCATAAGTTAGAACTACTCCCACAGATAAAGTACTGGCTACCACGTATCTATGTACTAGAACCCAAGTGGCTACATGATGAGCTTATGCATGATTTGGATAATTATAGAGATGAGAGTGATAGGTTTGACATTTAAGTGTCAATAAGTTGTGATAATATATCATATTGAAATGTTTTGGAGATGAAATGAAATTAAATATACATGTAGATATGTTAGCGATTCAAGACAGTTATTCTTGGTTAAAGGTTGGTGACTGCCATAGATTACCACTTGAAGTCTATGGAGACTTTGTACCCTCAGATAATCAAAAAACATACTTGCGTCATATAGACAATTATATGTATAGTGTAAATGCAAAACTCTTAAAAGTAGTAAAGAAGTCAATGGGTGCAGGAGAAGATTATACCGATGACTATGGTTTGGCATATTTTGAAGTTGAACTTGAGGGATGGCGATCTTTATACTTTTTTATGCAATTTGACAATAATAATGTAGAGTTATCGACTTCTATGGCACATCTAAAAGAAGGTGAGCACTATATTGCCGAGATAAGTTTTTTTCTTGAGTGTGGAGCTATGTCATCTATAGTACATGGCTTATGGGACGAGATAGCTGTAGGAGATGTCTGTCGAAGACAACCCTATACCTTTGTATTAATCGATGAAATATATACTACACCTGGTGATGAGCTGAGTTCATTGTATTATGATGTTGATTTTATGGAGGCAAGTGGCTTTGTTCTTTCATGTACTTGGATGGGAAGTGATGAGTTTGGAGGTAAAATATTAGATTATTATAGTTTTTGTGAAAATGGTAGATTAAGGTTTCAAAATTTAGGTTCATTTCGCTTTGCTTTGATTGATATAGTGTTTGATAAAGCCCCTGTGTACTTACTCTATGCAGATGGAAAATACACAAGACTATATACTGGTGCTATTGATTACAGCATGGATGATGCATTAACTAAACTTGAAAAAGACATATATCTCCATGATTTAGGAGGCGAATATCAACTATCTGCAGATTTTGAAGATATAAGTATTAAATTTTATGATGGTAGTTTGATTAAATTAGCTGATTGGGAAGATTCAGATGAATGTGAAGCCAAGATACTTGTACAACTTACTTCTACTTATACTTCTCTTTCTCTTTCTCCTTCTCTTTCAAATATATTGACAAAAACTAGTTTGAGTGGGTTGCGAGAATTTGTACAATGGGATAAAGAAAATATAGAAAACCATATGAAGCATCTTGAAGCAGCTGAAAAGAATGGATATAGGTATGATGATAGTTTGTATGAAATAAAGATATAAAAAAATTACAATACTGAATAGAAGAAAGTTTATATAAAAATTAGGGTTATTGTTTGCTGCTCTGACTTTGGTTGGTTTTGCATACACTGATTCACTACTTGGTATGGGATGGAGATAGATGTTGAAGTTAGGTATTTTGATAAGAAAATATACCAATTTGACATACTTTTAGAAATTATGAATTCTTTAAGATAGACTAATTTAAAATAAAGGAACAAACAATGGATTACTCAAAATTTACAAAAAAATATTCTATCTCAAAAACATTGCGTTTTGAACTAAGACCAGTGGGAGAGACCGCAGAGTATATAGAGGACTTTAAGTCTCAGTATTTAAGAGATGTAGTTGCTCAAGATGAGAAGCGTGCTGAGGAATATCTCAAAATAAAAGAGCTTATAGATGATTATCATCGTGATTATATTGAAGATAAACTATCTAATCCTGTTAATCCAGATACAGGTGAATATTGGTTTTCTGATGAGCTTTTTGATACTGCTTATAAAGAATTTATAGCTTTTAAAAAAGATACAAAAAATGAAAAACTTAGACAAATATGGATGAGTAGGCAAGAATTATTTAGAAAAATGCTTGTAAAGGCATTTGTTGATAAAAAAGATCTATTTAGCAAGGAGCTAATAACCCGCGATTTGCCAGCTTGGTTGAGCCAAAAAGGAATATGGGAAGAACATAAAGCAACTGTTGAAAGCTTTAGTAAGTTTACGACTTACTTCTCTGGATTTCATGAGAATAGAAAAAATATGTATTCTGATGAAGATCAAAGTACAGCTATTGCATATCGACTTATGAATGAAAATTTACCAAAATTCTTTAATAACTGTGAAGCATACAGAAAAAATAAGGAGAAATATCCTAGCCTAGATTTCGGAGTTTTAGACCTTGATGATAAGTTTAAGCCAATCTATTTTAGAAGCTTATTTACCCAGTCTGCCATAGATGAGTATGCAGAACTACTAGGTGGAAAAACTGAAGAGAGTAGAGAAAAAAGCATAGGCTTGAATGAAAAAATTAACCTGTATAGACAGAAGAGTGGATTGATCCGTAGAGATATTTCTGAATTTACGATGCTATATAAGCAGATACTTAGTGACAGAGAGTCACATTCTTTTATACCTGATGCTTTTGAAAGCGACAAAGAGATGTTTACTTCGTTGGCTCAATATATAGAAAAAGCCAATAGACTTACTAGCAAATTGAATAAAACCCTACAAAAACTCCAGAGTGCAAATACTGATAAAATTTATCTTGTAAGCACAGAACTGACCAATATTTCACAATCTATGTTTTCTAGCTATGGCATGATAGAATCAGCCTTAAAGTCCGATATGGAACAGAATGTATATCCTGCACCAAAAAATGGAAAAGTTTCAAGTGTATTAGAGGCAAAGAGAAAAAAATATATGGAAGAAAAGGTATTTTCTCTAGCATTTTTGGAAGAAAAATTAAAGCCATACCTCTTAGAGACAGAACAGGAAGAAAAATCTATTTTATCGCACTTACTAGAGGCACTTAAAAATGCAAAATTAGATAATAAATTAGATGAAAAGGTTAAAACTGTTTTACCGTTACTGAAGCTAGAGGCATTAGATAAAAAAAGAATAGTACCAAACAGTAGTAATCCAAATGGTTCAGAAGGTTTTTTGCAAGTCCAAAATATACAAAAAATGCTTGATGCATTTATGTCACTATCTCATGCTTTAAGACCATTGCATCTTGTGAAAGGGAGAAAAGTGATAGATATGCCTGATGCAGATGCAGGGTTTTATGCAGATTTTTCTGTTCAATATGAAGAGTATAGCCAAATAACAATATCGCTTTACAACAAGGTAAGGGATTATTTGACAAAGAAGCCTTATTCTAAAGATAAGGTTAAGATAAATTTTGAAGTACCTACACTCTTGAATGGCTGGGCTGTCAATAAAGAAACGGCCAATGCATCTATTCTTTTTGAGAAAGATGGGTTATATTACATGGGCATTATGCATCCAAAGCATAAGCATCTATTTGAGTATAGTAAAAATATAGATGATATGAAAAATGGAAAAAAATCCAAAGTTAAAGATGAATTATATACAAAGATACAAGGAGGAAAAAACAATAGCTATAGAAAAATAGTTTATAAGTTGCTTCCTGGAGCAAATAAAATGTTACCAAAGGTATTTTTTGCTAACTCTAGGTTGGAATTTTTCTCTCCCTCTCAAGATATTTTAGATATTAGAAATAGAGCCTCTGATAGCAAAAACGGAAAAGCACAAAAAGGATACACAAAAGTTGACTTTTCACTGAGTGATTGCCATAAGATGATAGATTTTTATAAAAAAAGCATAGATAAGCATCCTGAGTGGAGAGAGTTTGAGTTTGATTTTTCTGTCACAAATAGTTATAAAGATTTAAGTGGGTTCTATAGAGAAGTTGAGTCTCAAGGGTATAAAATAGAGTTTCATGATATTAAAACAAAATATATTGACCAGTGTATAGAAGAAGGTAAACTGTTTTTGTTTCAAATATACAATAAAGATTTCTCTCCGCATAGTAAAGGAAGCCCAAATTTACATACTATGTATTGGAGGGGATTATTTGAATCAGAAAATTTAAAAAATGTGGTTTTGAAACTCAATGGTGATGCAGAGATGTTTTATAGAAAGCATTCTATGAAGAGAAAAGATACTGTTGTACATAGAGCCAATGAGACCATAGATAATAAAAATAAAAATAATCCTAAAAAGACAAGTACATTTGCATATGATATTGTAAAAGATAGACGCTATACGAAAGATAAGTTCATATTTCATGTTCCAATTACTCTTAATTTTAAAGCATTAAATACGTTTAGGTTTAATGACACCATAAACAAAGAACTTTCAAAATCAATAGATACTTGTGTTATAGGTATAGATAGAGGAGAAAGGCATTTGCTCTACTATACAGTTGTTGACAGTAAAGGTAACATCATAGAACAAGATACTCTCAATGAAATAAGTACAGACCAAGGCTACAAGGTAAATTATCAGCAAAAATTACATGATAAAGAACAGGAGAGAGATAAGGCAAGAAAATCATGGGGCAGTGTCGAGAATATAAAAGAACTAAAGGATGGCTATCTTTCTCATGTTGTTCATAAATTGGCAAACCTTATCATAAAACATAACGCCATTGTATGCCTTGAGGACTTAAATTCGGGCTTTAAAAGAGGTCGATTTAAGGTAGAAAAGCAAGTGTACCAGAAATTTGAAAAAAGACTTATAGACAAGTTAAACTATCTTGTATTTAAAGATGCCAAGGAGGGTGAAGCAGGACACTATTTGAATGCCTATCAGCTTACAGCTCCATTTGAAAGTTTTCAAAAACTAGGGAAGCAAACAGGCATACTTTTTTATGTAAATGCTGACTACACATCAAAGATAGATCCAGCTACAGGGTTTATGGATTTTTTGAAACCAAAATATGAAAATCTTGGCAAAGCAAAAACATTTTTTGAAAGTTTAGAGAGTTTCATTTACAATGTAGAAAAAGACTATTTTGAATTTACATTTGATTATAAAAAAGTAACCAATAAAAGTCTTGGAAGTTACAAAACAGTTTGGACAGCGTGTACTTACGGTGATGTGCGATATCAAAATAAGAAAGATGAACAAGGTATTTGGCAAACTAATTCTATAAATGTCACGCAAGAGTTAAAAGAGCTATGTGATGATGCTCAGATAGAATACAAAGATGGTAAAGAGTTGAAAGATATTTTGGCACTTGAAAAAGACACCAAGTTTTATAAAACACTCTTTTGGATCATGAGACTCACGCTTACACTTCGCCATAGCAGAACAGGTACAGACGATGATTTTATACTCTCTCCTATAGCAAATAGTAATGGAGAGTTTTTTGATAGTAGAAAAGCACCCAAAACCTTACCCAAAGATGCCGATGCCAACGGAGCATACAATATAGCACTAAAAGGGCTTTGGAACCTTCAGAAGATACGAGAACATGATTGGGAAGCTGAGAAACCAAAGAATCTAAATCTTTATATGAAAAACGAAGAGTGGTTTAGCTTTATTCAGAGTAGGGTATAGGTATATTCATGGAACCATATATGCCCATATCTTATTTGAATGATTTTATATTTTGTCCTAGGTCTATCTATTTTCATCAGCTATATGGAAGAGTCAGCCAAAGACTTTACCATACAACAGCACAGACCAAAGGTAAAGCAGCACATAAAACGGTAGATACTCAAACATATACTACGGCTAAGAGTGTATTGCAGGGTATGGAAGTATATAGTGATAGATACAAAATTGGAGGAAAGATAGATACTTATGATGCCTCAAAGTCTCTTCTTGTAGAGAGAAAAAAGAAAATCAAAGTTGTTTATGATGGCTATATTTATCAGTTGTTTGCACAATATCATTGTTTGGTTGAAATGGGATATGAGGTACAGAAAATGAAACTCTACAGTATGGATGACAACAAAAGTTACCCTATCAAAACACCGCCTGAAGATACTGAGCGACAAAAAGAATTTGATGATATTGTACACAAAATGAAGAACTTTGATTTGAATGAAGCATTTGTAGCCAATGAAAATAAATGCAGATACTGTATTTACAATAATCTATGTGATGTGGCAGCATGTTAAGTTTACCAGATTTTGAACAAAAGAAAATAATCGTAGCTTTATTGAGTCATGGCGACAGAATGAGTTTTAAAAATGATAATATTATCATAACAAATGAAGA
>DQSP01000249.1 GCA_015663215.1 Sulfurimonas sp. | reverse complement strand
ATTTTTAAAAACATCTCTCTCACCGAGTATCGCGCAAAGTAGTGTAGCTTCTTTAGCGTAACCCATAGTGTTTGCTTTGAGTATCATATATGCAAACCGTGGGTGAACACCCAGCTTAATCGCATCTCTTCCAAACGCTGTGATTTTTCCCTTTGCATCTAACATCTCTAATTTTGAGAGTGTTTCTCTTGTTTCACTCAAAATATTTTCTGCTGGAATGTCTAACCATTTTAGCTCATCAAACGCCACCACACCCCAAAGTGAAAGGTCAAGAACTAATGAACTTAAATCCGAGCGGAGTATCTCTGCTTTTGTACTTTGCATCAACACTTTGTTTTCATGCCAAAGCCTATAACACTTTCCATGACTCATCCGCCCTGCTCTACCTGCACGTTGCACTGCAGAATCTTTAGAGATAAAACTAGAGTCTAAATGGTTCATCGCGTTTGCATAATGAAAACGTGAGAGTTTTTCTAGTCCCGTGTCCACAACTATGCGAACACCTTCTATGGTAAGTGAAGTTTGTGCGATGTTTGTTGCGAGGATTATCTTGCGTTTATCTGACTTTAGTAAAGCCTTATCTTGCTCGTTTTTACTTAGAGCCGAGTATAAAGGGCAGATGATAATAGCCTCATCTTTTACAGAGTCATTTAATGACTTATGAAGATTGTTTATCTCCCTCACTCCTTGAAGAAAAACAAGTATATCTCCCTCATCATTTTTTAAAGAATGAGAGATGGTTTTTACCAGCTGTGTGTTTATAGTTTTGAGGTTTAAGGGTAGAGTTTTTATGTCAAGGTAATTCATCTCTACATCATAACTCTTACCCTCGGAAGTAACAATAGGAACATCCCCAAGAAGTGCAGTCAAAGCAGAAGCATTTAAAGTAGCTGACATTATGAGTATCTTTAGGTCCTCACGAAGCAGTTCTTGAACTTGAAGTGAGAGTGCTAAAGATAAGTCACTATGAATACTTCTTTCATGAAACTCATCAAAGATAATCATGCCGACTCTCTCTAACATCTCATCTGCTTGTAACATTCTAACTAATATAGCCTCTGTCACTACAAGGACTTTTGTCTTGCTACTTTGTGCACTATCTATCTTGACTTGATAACCAATGCTCTCTCCAACACTTTCACCCAAAAGAGAAGCCATCTGTGTAGCCACTATTCGAGCAGCCACACGACGTGGTTCTAACATGATGATGATTTTATCATTTAAGTATGCCTCATGCATGAGAGCAAGAGGAACACGAGTACTTTTACCAGCCCCAGGAGGTGCTTGGAGTATAAGAGTAGCATTTGTACGAAGTCTGTCTTTTACATCGTCTAAGACGGCATCTATTGGGAGTTTTTTCATTTATAAAATCTACTTTTTAAAGTAGTAACAGTACTCTAAGTTACCCTCTTTTCCTGTAAGTTTTGAAGGCTCTTTTTTTACTAAAGTCCAGCCTTTTAGAGAACAAGCATCTTCAAACTTTGTCATAGCGTTTAGTATAGCTTTTTTATCAAGTACGACACCATTTTTATCGCGTTTAACCTCACGACCCACTTCAAACTGTGGTTTAAAAAGTAGGATTATGTCCTTAAATGCCAACCTATCAACATCATCTAAAATATGTAAAAGAGATATAAATGCCACATCACTCACAACTAAGTCAAACTCTTTGTCCGACTTAAACTCTCGTATGTCACAAGACTCATAAACATGTACACGACTGTTCTCACGAAGAGACTTATGAAGTTGTGCTGTACCAACATCTACACAGCTAACTTCTCTCACACCTCTCTCAAGAAGCACCTCAGAAAACCCACCCGTAGAAGAGCCAATATCTAATGCAACTCTATCACTTACAGACAAGTCAAGCTCTTCTAAAAACTCTAGTAGTTTAAATGCCGCTCGTGATACATACTGTTTATATGAAGCAACACTCACCTTATCCGAGTCTTCAACTTTGAAAGAGCTTTTCTTCACAAGCTTATCATTTACAGATACAAGCCCCTCTTTGATGATAGTCTGCGCCTTATTACGGCTATCTACAATCTCTTTTTCTACGAGATAGCTATCTAAACGCATACACAACTCTTAATCACAATACTCAGGCTCATCATCTTCAAACTCAGACACTTCTTCTTCAAGTGGCTCTTCATTTAAGTAGTCAAACTCTTCTTCTACCTCTTGTATCTCTTCATTTTCTTTAAAATTTATCATATCATTTTCCTCATTTCATCTTCAGTCAAAGTTTTCACCCCTAACTTCTCAGCCTTGTCATACTTACTTCCAGCATCTTCGCCATATATCAAAAAGTCAGTTTTTTTACTTACTGAACCTGATACTTTTGCACCTAGCGACTCTAACATCTCTTTTATGGCTCCACGGCTCTCGCTCATTGTTCCAGTTAGAACTACTGTTTTTGCTTTAAAAGGATTTTCTTTTGCTTCTTCACGTTTTGTTGGCTCTTTTGGCTCTAGTATGGTTTGAAGTTTTTCTATAGTCTCTGCGTTTACTCTCACAAACTCTAAAAGAGACTCTGCCATCTCTTCGCCTATACCTTCGCACTCGACTATTTGCTCTTTAGTGGCGTTTACAAAGTCAAATCCAAATTGCTCGGCTAATGTCTTAGAAGCCACCTCTCCAATATGCTCTATGCCAAGAGAGTTTATGAAACGCCAGTAGTCACTTCCTTTGGCATTTACTAGAGAGTTTAGTAAGTTTTGTGATTTTTTCTCTTTAAAACCCTCTAACTCTAGTAGTTTTTCTAAAGTTAAATCAAACAAGTCTACGACACTTTTAACCAGCCCTGATTTAAAAAGGGCTTCTACTATCTTCACCCCTAAACCATCAATATTAAGACATGGTTTTGAAGCAAAGTACATGATGGAGTTTACAACTCTAGACTCACATGAGAGGTTTTGACACTTAATGAGCACATCTTCTTGAAGCAGTTCACTCTCACATACAGGACAATGAGTAGGTTTTTTAAAGACCACTTCACTACCATCGCGTTCATGTGTTAAAACCTTGATGATTTTAGGTATCACATCTCCACTTCGCAGTATTATGACCTTATCGCCTAGTCTTATATCTTTACGCTCTATCTCATCGAAGTTATGTAGAGTGGCACGTTCCACTACCACACCATCTATGTCTGTCGGTTCAACTATGGCAACTGGTGTCACAGCCCCTGTTCTTCCGACTTGTAGGATTATCTCTTTAACTGTAGTAATTTTTTCCACTGCTGGGAATTTATATGCCACTGAGAAACGCGGTACTTTTACAGTGTAACCCATGTCTATTTGTGAAGATATCTCATCAACTTTTATTACCATTCCATCGAGCATCATATCGTAAGAGTCACGATCACGATTCATAACTTCATATATGGCTTCTATCTCATCATAACCTTTTGTGATGGCTCTTTGTGGTGGTTTTCTAAAGCCAAGTGAATAGATATACTCCATTTTTTGACTAAGAAGTTTATGAGGTAAAGAGTCGACTCCAACTCCATAGGGTAAAAAGACTAAGT
>DQSP01000211.1 GCA_015663215.1 Sulfurimonas sp. | reverse complement strand
TTGTGTTGCAAAACCAACAGGACATACATGTGCCCCAAAACCAGAGCACATACGAGCACGGATACAACCACCACTCATCATAAATCCACGAGCCATACCAACAGCATCAGCACCCATAGCTAAAGTAATGATAACATCATCAGGAGTAAGAATCTTACCACTTGCAATGATTTTCATATCATCTCTAAGACCGTGCATTTTAAGCATTGTATCCATAACATAGAGTGCATTGTTTGTTGTAAGACCAACTGACTCCATAAGTTCAAGCGGTGCAGTTGCACTTCCACCCTCACCACTATCTACAGTGATAAAATCAGGAATACTTCTTCCATCAGATTTTCTTTGTGCGATTTCTTCTATTAATTCATCTACAGCTTGTGCATCAGATATAACTATTTTAAATCCAACAGGCTTATCCGAAAGTTTTTGTAATCGTTCTACAAAATCGAGAAGGTCGGATGTTGTGTCTGCATAAGGAAATCTGTTTGGAGAAAAAACATTTTGACCTTCTGGTACACCTCTATAGTAAGCGATATCAGCAGTCACCTTGGCAGCAGCAAGTTTACCACCAGTCTGTTTTGCACCTTGAGCGATTTTTATCTCTGTCATACGACAAAATTTCATCACTTTTTTGTACTTTTCCTCATCGAACTTGCCATCATCATCTCTAACACCATATAGACCAGAACTCATCTGAAACACAATATTTCCAATACTCTCTGGCACTGTTTTAGGAAAACTCTCTAAAGGTGCACTCCAGTTTACACGAAAAAGTACATGACTTTTTGTATCATATATGTATGTATTTTGAGTTTTTTCATGAAGAAGAATATTTCTATACCATTTAAGAGCAACTTTTGCATTAAAGAAAAAATTACCAAGCTTATAAATAAACTCAGCATACGGAGTACTCTCAATAATATCTAAGTAGTCACAATCATCTAAGTCTGGTTTAAGAGTAAAGAGATGGTTAGAGGTAAGTGAACCCTCTCCTGTATTTACTGTAAGGCCAGAGTTGTGACCTGCTATACTAAACGCACGAATAGCTTCAGGAGAGAGTGAACCATCACTCATAGCAGAACGAATAATAGGGGACTCAGATTTAAACGGATACTTTCTATCTTTTCCAAAAACTACGCTTACATCTTCATCAACTTCATCTTCATTAAGTACAGAGTTAGAGTGTTTTATAACAAACCTTGAACCTGAAAAAGGCTGGTTTACTGAAAAAGATTGGTAGTTAGGAAGGTTTTTTGAAGCTTTGTAAACCCAATCAACCTTATCTTTTGACTCATAAAAACTCTCTTCAGCAAAATACTGACGAAGTGGTTCACGAAGAGCTTCAAATACATAACGCATACGACCAATAACTGGGTAGTTGATAAGAAGAGCACGTTTACGTTGAACATATTTATCATAAATAAATAGCATAACAAGTAATACAACTGCTATGATGATAAATAATTCAAAAAAGTGTACAAATATATTCCATATATCCATAAATAAATCCATTAAAAATCCTGAAGTGGTATTATATTTTCTGATTTAGCTTCTAAATCTTTGACCCATATAGTAGCATCTTTTTTTTCATTTTCACCTATAATACAACAATATCTCACATTTACTTTATCAGCTGCATTTAAATGTTTCTTTAAGTTCTTCGCTTTATAATCACAGAAGACTTTTTGAGTTAAACGTTTTTCTTGTGTGAGCTTGACTATAAGGTCTACACTATCCTTATCCATCGCTCCAAAATAGTAACCATTACGTTTAGTCTCAGGCATAACAATAAGCTCCATTAGTCGCTCTATTCCCATAGCAAAACCAACTGCAGGAGTAGGGCGACCATCTAAAAACTCTACAAGTCTATCGTATCGTCCACCACCAGCGATAGCACTTTGACTTCCGATGTTGTCACTCACAAATTCAAAGGCAGTCTTTGAGTAGTAGTCAAGTCCACGCACTAAGTTTGTATCTATTTCATAAGATACATTGTTATCATCTAAAATTTGCTTTAGTTTAGTAAAGTCATCTTTACAAGTATTACAAAGAGAGTTTATAAGTTTTGGAGCATTCTCATAAAGGTTTTGACAATGTGTGTTTTTACAATCAAGTACACGAATAGGATTAGTAGTTTTTCTGCGTTTACAATCTTCACATATTTCATCTTCTACAGACTCTATATAAGTAACTAAAGAATCACGATATTGAGGCATACAGTTTTGATCTCCTAAAGAGTTTAATTGTAGTCTATAACCAATGCCACATTTTTTAAGAATATCTGCAACCATCATAATCATAGTAGCATCTTCATAAACGCTATCTACTCCAAAACTTTCCACCCCAAACTGGTGAAATTGTCTTAAACGACCTTTTTGAGGACGCTCATAACGAAACATACTTCCATGATAGAAAAACCTATGTGTACCACCGGCTTTATCTAGTTTCTTCTGTACAAATGCACGAACAACACCAGCCGTTCCCTCAGGACGCAGACAAACATCATTTTCACCTTTATCAATGAACTGATACATCTCTTTACCAACGATGTCACTACTCTCACCAACACTGCGTTTAAATAGTGCTGTCTCTTCTAAAAGGGGAGTCTCGATAAAATGAAAACCATAATTTTGTGCAACCTCTGTTGCTAAGTTTATGAAGTATGTAAAACGTTCATAATCCTCACTTAAAATATCGTTCATTCCTCTGAGTGACTTAATCATTTGTATCCTTTTATATAAGTTTGTAAGGATAGCATTTTTAAAGTAAAAAAATAGTAAAATTATTCTATAAAAATCAAGGGAATTATTTATATGTCTTTTAACAAGTTTCAGCTCTCCTCTTCGATACTAAACGTCATTACACAACAAGGCTATAAAACTCCAACAGATATTCAAACGAAAGTTATTCCTCTTGTTTTAGAAAAAAAAGATTTAGTAGTTTTAAGTCAGACTGGTAGTGGAAAAAGTGCTAGTTTTATTTTACCACTTCTACAGCTCTGGAGTACCAAACGCGATAGTGCAAAAAAAGGAAAGATAAAAGTTTTAGTCTTAACTCCAACACGAGAACTCACCCTGCAAATAGCACAAGGTTTTAATGACTTTAGTAAAGAGATGAGTAAAAAACCACAAGTAGTCTCTTTTATAGGTGGCGAGAGTATTGGGGATCAACTTTATAATGTACAACAAGGGTGTGACATCCTCGTAGCTACAAGTGGACGATTCTTAGATATACTTAGCAAAAAACAGATGAATTTATCTTTTGTCGAGTTCTTAGTACTAGATGAAGCAGATAAAATGCTTGACTTAGTTTTTTTAGAAGAGTTAGATAGTGTACTTGAAGCTATTCCTAAAAATAGACAAAACCTTATGTTCTCAGCAACTTACCCACCAAAAATGAAAATGATAGCCTCGAAAATAACACAAAATGCAGTAGAAGTAAGACTCGAAGAAGAAAAGGCTATTGTTGAGACTATTTCTCAAAGAGTTATAGAAGTAAATAGAGAAAACAGAGGACCACTACTAAGAGAATTACTCAAGTATAAAAAAGATGTAAGAGTTTTAGTTTTTATGGCAAACAAAAGAGCAACAGATAACATCGCTGAGAAGTTCAGAAAGTATGGATTTAGTGCAGCCTCTTTTAATGCAGACTTAGAACAAGATGTGAGAAATGATACTTTAATGGCGTTTAAAGAAAAAAAAGTCCATATACTTTTTGCTACAGATATAGCTGCACGTGGACTAGACATTGACAACATTGACTGTGTCATAAACTATGACCTACCGCGTTCTCCTGCTGATTATATTCATAGAATAGGGCGAACTGCTCGGGCTGGTAAGAGTGGTGAGGCTATAAGTTTTATAGACTATGAAACGATGGAGCATTTCAAACTTATAGAAAAACGCAGTAGTATTAAACTCAAACGCGAGCAAGTCAAAGGTTTTGAGCTTTTAGGTGAAGCTCCAAAAAAACAAAAAGGACCCGCTCCTGTAAAAGGAAAAAAGAAAAGTAAAAAAGATAAACTCAGAGAAAAGAATAAGTTAAACACTAATGACTAGGCTCTTTTTTTAAGCTCTAGTCTATCGTACATTTGAAGCATATTAGTATAGTCTTTATGGAGTGTTACATCGCAAAGTAGGGCATCTCCATCTAAAACACGAAGTGCTTTATGTACTTTTGTCTGTCCGAAAATGTTATAAAGTGCTTCTTCATACTCGCTAAACTCTAACTCAGACTCTTCCATTTTAGCAATTTCAACTACAACAAGACCAGGAGCATTGGATCCATATTCTAAGAGTTCAAGTGCTTCTTCTGTTTCACCTAAAACAAGTAACACCTGTGCTTTAAACTCTCGAAGTGTAAAGTTATTAAGAAATATAACACCAATGTATTTTTCAATGTTAAGTGCCTCTTCTAGTTGCTCTATCTCTATCATCACATCTTGTGGATCATAGTCTTTGAAGTTTAAGACCATATCTCTGATGAGTTTTCCATTGTTTTTATTGTTGTAAATTAGGTCTTCTATGGGGTAGACCTCCGAAACACTTGGTACGATTATCTGGCATGAGTAAAAGCCAAGATAGTTGTATTCTCTTAGGTAACTCTCTTTATTCATCGTGTCTAAAATACCTGTAAGGTAGTTATGCTCTTCTTTTGTATTCACGCCTTTATAACTCCAAGGTGTATACT
>DQSP01000113.1 GCA_015663215.1 Sulfurimonas sp. | reverse complement strand
TTCTCTCTGCAAGTTTACGTACTTCATCTGCAACAACAGCAAACCCACGGCCATGTTCCCCTGCATGAGCAGCTTTGATTGCAGCATTAAGAGCAAGTAAGTTGGTTTGATTTGAAATGTCTTTAATGAGAGTAATAACCTGATCAAAAGTACTCGAAATGTGTTCGAGTCAAGAGTTCATAGTTTCACCAAGAGTGTGTATTTCTCCTGTGAACTCATCTGTATTTGTATCATTTATTTTATTTCTTTCATCTATATCTTCAAGTGCTTCAAGGTTCTTTATCAGATCAGTTTGTAAAATTTTAAGATCTCTGTCACTTCCTTCAGTTAAGCCTTGGGTAAGTGATTTTATCAACTCGTTTAAAACTTGAGTTATTTTTGCTTGTGTTGTTTCTTGTGCTAAAGATTTGTTATCAGTTTTAATGCTTCTAGTTCACCTTTGAGCAACTCATTCTCTTTTTTTAGAGCGAGTATTTCAGTGTTAAGTTCTGCTGTTTTAGTAAAAAACATAGGTAATGCCCTTTTCATTATTGATTAGTTTCATACTATATCAATGCATCTTAAATATTGATTAATACTAACAAAAACTTCGATAAAATAATGGATATGAATAGTTTGATATATGAAAAAGTTCTTGTGGGCTTAATCGAAAATGGGTACATTGTTCTAAAAGAGGCTTTAAGTAAAGAAATGCAAAACTCTCTATATAAGATAGCAGTAAATACAAATATGTATAAACAAGCAGGTATTTCAAGTTCAAATGAAAAACATATTGATAATTCAAAGCGACGAGATAAGATACTTTGGCTTGACAAAGATGGATCAAGTGTAGATGAATATTTAGACTTTTGTGAAGGTTTAAGTGGCTATTTAAACCGTGAATTATACCTTGGTCTAAACTCGTATGAAGCACATTTTGCATGTTATGAAGAGGGGGACTTTTATGAAAAACACCTTGATTCATTTAGTAAAAACAACACAAGAATAGTTACCACCGTGTTTTATTTAAATCCTGAGTATAAAGACTCAGATGGGGGAAACCTTGTAATGTATGATAAAAAGGCAAACAAACTCCTAAGTGTAGCTCCAAAAGGAGGAACCTTAGTGGTCTTTTTAAGTGATAAATTTCCACATGAAGTCCTTCCTACCTACAAGAAACGCTACTCGATAGCAGGGTGGTTTAGAAGTGATGTTAGATGAATGAACTAAGCTATATGCAACTTGGGGGAACACTCTTTATACCGGCATCCCATAAAAGATTAGAGAGTGTGGTGTGTGAGGGAAAATATCCTGAACTTAGAAGTGTTGTTATCGATTTTGAAGATGCTTTAGATGAGAGTGACTTTGATAGTGCTATGTTTAAAATAGATCTGATTTTAAAAAGAATTACTAAGAGTAGGCTATTCATTTTTATCAGGGCTAAAAATTGTGAGCACTTAAAAGAGCTTCTTACACTGCAAAATATTACTAACATAAATGGATTTGTGTTAGCAAAGTTTTCACTTTTAAATGCAGAAACTTATTTAGATTTACTCGAAGATACAAAATACTTAATTATGCCTAGTATAGAGGGAAATGAGCTTTTTAATCATCAAAAACTACATGAACTCAAAGAGATTATAATAACTAACAGAGATAAGGTTTTGTTAGTGCGTTTTGGGCTTGAAGATATGCTTAGACTGTTGCGTATGCGAAGAGGCTGTGATATGTCTATTTTTGACATCAGTGCAACAGCAACAGTTATAGGAAATTTTATAGCCACTTTTAAAAGTGCTGGTTTTGGTGTAAGTGGTGGTGTTTACCCTTGTCACACAGATAAAGAGGGTTTTATAAAAGATGCCAAACGCGATATGAAAGAAGGGCTTTTTACTAAAACTATCATTCATCCAAGTCAGATAGCAATCATAAATGAACTCTATAAAGTTGACAAAGATGAGTATGAAGAGGCAGTTGAAATTCTTAACTCAAAGAAAAAAGTATTTTCGATAAATGGTAAAATGGCAGAGAGTTTAACTATGAGTTCTCATTCACAAGAGCTAACAGTAAGAGCTGAAATTTATGGAGTCAATAATGAAAAAAATATTTGAGTACCAAATCTGGCATTTACTAGCTATACTCTTTAGTGTGAGTCTATTTGTTTTTTTGAGTAAAAATATGGAGTGCTTAAGTGCAGGCAACGTGTTTGGGCACAACACTATTTTTTGGTTTGGAGTAGCTATAGCTGTTCCAATTATGCATCAACTTTATGTTTGGATAGTGTGGCGTTTAGAACTTTACAAACATTATTTTAGTTCTCGTTTTGGGTGGGAAAGAGCTTTTTTTGTGTATAGGCTGGGTTTTTCTATACTTTTTGGCTCGCGTTTAGTGTTTATAATCATTTTAGCCTACTCCAACAGAGGGACACTTGAAGTCTCAAGTAGCTATGTTTATCTTTTAGTGGGATTTATTAGCCCTATAGTCTTGTATCTTTTTTATAGTGTGAAGAAGTACTTTACGATAGAGAGGGCTTATGGAATTGATCATTTTGACAAGGAGTATAATGTACCTTATGTAAAAGAGGGAATTTTTCGTTTTACAGACAATGGCATGTACGTTTTTGGTCTTTTAATATTGTACATTCCTGCCCTTTTACTCTTTTCAAAAGCAGGACTTGTTGTAGCAATTTTTAACCACATCTACATTTGGGTACATTATTACGTAACAGAGAGACCTGATATGAAAGAGATATATGGTACAACACCTATGTAAAGCATTTATGAGAGTTTGATAAGGTGCTTTTTTTCACTTGCTTTTCTTGTACTTATTATTCTGCTTATCTCTTGGCCGTGTTAATATTTATGTTGTGAGTCTAACGTTTAACTTGAGAAATAGTTGTGCCCGCAGGGTCAACTATTTTTTCCAAGGTTTTGTTAGACCTTCAATAAACTTCTTTTCTATGGGCTATTCGAATTAAAGCAATAACTAAAATATCATTTTCTTTTAAATATACAATTCTGTAGTTACCAGCTCTTTTTCTAAATTTACCCTTGTGCTTACCTTTTAGGGCTTTATCTGATGTAAATAAACCTTTTTCTAAATCTTGTATTTTTGAATAAACTAATTTTTGATTTGCAGAATCAAGTTTTTCTAATTCTTTAAATGTAATTTTTGG
>DQSP01000130.1 GCA_015663215.1 Sulfurimonas sp. | reverse complement strand
CTCCTTAGTTAGTATCACCAGTTTGTGGATTAAATGTTGCAATATTTTGTAATGCTTCATCAAATTGACTAGGTTTTATAACAACTACATTTACACCTAATTGACTTAAGCCAAATGCAAAACCTTCTGAAGTATCTTGAAGTAATGTAAAAATTGGTTGCATTGACTTTTCTTTTTGAATTTGTTTAATAAATTTAATTTTTTCAGGGTTCATACTAATATCATATAGAACAATGTCGTATGTATTATTTTGAAATAGATGAAGTGCCTCATCATAGTAACTAACCTTGTCTACCTTGTTAAAAAACTCTTCAAGTACTCCTTCACTTTCATTAAATAATGATTTTGGGTCCTCTACGAAGAGGATATCTTTTTTTTGAACTGTATCCATTCTTGTCCTTTTAATTTGAGTGCTTGCATAAATTCTTTAGATAATTCTGAGCCTCGTTTTTTAAATCGTATTGCAATTTCTGGGGTGTATATTTCATCTGCTGCTTCTGAAAAAAGTTTGATCCAACTAACAAAGCTTTCTGGTGTAATAACTGGCATCTTTACATGTGCACCAATAAAATTTCCATAGTAGGTGTCTTCACCATTGAGTTGTGCCAACCAAAAGTCAGCTAAAAGATCTATATGATGTAACCACTCTTCATCTTGCATGTCATCACCAAGTTCATGCACAAAAAATGGACCTAGGACTTTATCTTCTAAGGCTTTTTCATAAAAGAGAGTCATAAATATATGTAAGTTCTCTCTGTCAATACTATTATAAAGTTTCAGTACTCATCCTTTTTTTAAAACGCAATTGTAGCAAAATTTGAAAAGGTTGAGGTAAATGTATGTGTAAAGTTGAGATAAATGGTGGAGACGTGCGGGATCGAACCGCAGTCCTAAAACTAATTTTCTACGACGTCTACATGTTTAGAGAAGTTGTTAAAATTTAATCTTGCTTCACACTACTTGCAAAGCTACACAAGACGAGCCTCGGGATTCGTATGAAGCTGAGACAGACTTCATATATATCTACATAAGGGTTATACTTCGAATCCGACTTATCTAGAGTCCATCGGTGAAGCAGCCCGTCCTCTAAGAGGGGGTAAAACTTAAGCTACTGCTAAAGCTGGGCGGTAATTTGTATTGTTTGCATTTAAGCAATTGTGAGCCGTGTAACGGAAGTGCTCAGTCCGACATGCAATCGTAGACTATCAGCTCCAGTCGAAGCCAAGTCGTCCCCATAAGTTAGTGCAAAAAATTATAACAAAAAAAATATAAATTTCTTGCATAGACTATTTTTTCTTTAGACAAGGCGGAGATAAACGAAGCGAACTTCTGTTCGTGAGTTTCTCGACAAGGAAGTATAAAGGAAAAGAGTTTATGGAAGTGGTGGCCAATCTCGGAATCGAACCAAGGACACACTGATTTTCAGTCAGTTGCTCTACCGACTGAGCTAATTGGCCACGGTAAATATGTGTAAACAAAAAAGTTTCTTTAAAAGTTACGGTGGTGGCCAATCTCGGAATCGAACCAAGGACACACTGATTTTCAGTCAGTTGCTCTACCGACTGAGCTAATTGGCCGTAATTTTAAAGAGCGAAATTATAGCCCGTAAGTACTGAAAGTTAGCTTATGTTTAGATATTTAGATAAACCATCGACAATAGCCACTTTTTCAAGCTTTTTTATCTTAGATTCTAATGTTTGTGCTGTTTCATTGTCACCTAAAAGAAGTTCTTTTTGAAGGATTATTTCACCACTATCGTACTCAGCATTTACTTCATGGATGGTGACACCACTTACTTTGTCTTTGTTCGCTATGACTGCCTCATGTACAAAGTGACCATACATTCCTTCACCACCATATTTTGGGAGTAAAGATGGGTGGGTGTTTATTACTTTAAAGTTGTCCGTTATGACAGCATCGAGTCTTTTCATATAACCAGCTAAAAATATATACTTACATTTGTTCTGTTTTAGAAGTTCTGTTAATTTAGCATTTATATCTTCACAACTTTTCTGATTTACTATGTTATTATTGATATTGTTCTCTTTAGCTTTTTGTAAAACTGGTGAGTTTGTGTTGTTTGAGATGACTAAGCTTATGTTTAAATCTAGTTTTTTTGTTTTAATAGCTTCAAGTATGGTGTCAAAACCACTTCCATTGTGAGAAGCAAATATAGCGATATTTTTCATTTAACGAATCTTAAGGCTGATAAGTGCAAGAAGGTTTGAGAGAATAGCAATAATCCAAAAACGCACAATTATTTTGTTTTCAGCCCAGTTTTTCATCTCAAAATGGTGATGAATAGGTGCCATAAGAAAAATTCTTTTTTTGCGAAGTTTAAAACTACCCACTTGTAAAATTACAGAGAGTGTTTCTATGACAAAAATAGAACCTATAAGAATGAGGAGTACTTCACTTTTGGAGATAATAGCCATGTACCCTAAAAATGCCCCAATGGAGAGTGAACCACTATCACCCATAAACACTTCTGCGGGGTGGCAGTTATGCCAAAGAAATGCGAAAAGTGATCCACTTAAAGCACTTGCAATGATTATGACTTCGCCTATATTAAAATGGGGTAAAAGAAGGTAAGCACTAATCTTAATATGTCCAATCGCATAAACAATAATACTTAAAGTGGTGAGTGAAATAATGGAAGGAACAGTAGCAAGCCCATCAAGACCATCTGTTAAGTTTACCGCGTTTGATGTTCCTACAATTACCATTATCCACAGAATAAGCGAAAATGCACCCATATTTATAAGAGGGTGTTTTAAAAATGGAACATAAAAGTCTGTGTTGAAGTCTGCAACAAAGCATAAAAATGAAGCGATAAGCAGAGCAAAAACAACCTGTAAAGCGAATTTGGTTCTGGCTTTTAGACCTGCTAGGTTTTCATTTTTTCTGATTTTTGCATAGTCATCTTGAAAACCAATAAAGGAAAATAAAATGAGGGTTAAAAGTGCACCAACTGCATAAAAATTAGAAAAATTAATACTTAAAAGAGAGGCTATAATAGTTGCACCAATAAATACAATACCACCCATAGTTGGGGTAGACACTTTTTCTTTATGACGCTCGGGTGCCCATTCGTTAATGGGCTGTACACTTGATGTTCTTTGTGCCCATCGTATAAAAAGAGGGAGTAAAATGAGTGTGAATATAAGTGCCAAAAAGAAAGAAATTCCTGCACGAATACTGATGTAACCTAAAATGTTTATATTGAAAAATTCGTGTAACCAGTATAGCAATATGTTTCCTGTTGTATATCTGTTTGTATTTTAAAAGTGACATTATAGTATAATCCTAAAATAAATTCACATTAATAGGAATAAAGTTGAGTAAAAAAGCAATTTTAGTCATCACTGATGGTATTGGTTATTCTGATAAAACAGAGTTTAATGCATT
>DQSP01000140.1 GCA_015663215.1 Sulfurimonas sp. | reverse complement strand
GTAAACAACACGCATGTACATAAACTAAAAGAGACCATAAGCACTCTAAGAGAAAAAGTAGTAAACAACACGCATGTACATAAACTAAAAGAGAGAGTATCAAGTATAAAAAAATCAGTAGTTAGCAACCCAATGGTTCTTGCTAGTGCCAACTATGCACCGACTCCTGCACCTGCACTTGTACACAGTAGTAACTACAAAAGCATCTCTCCAACCCACAACCATAACTCTAGCTACACCATAAACGTAGCAGGGGCTACAACAGCACAAGATACAGCTTACGCCATAAAAGAACAAGTCATAGACTCCAAATCCATAGAAATGGCAAACGTCAACAGAGCTGTAGCACCATACAAGGATATATAGATGATATATCTGCATCTAAGCACTGGAGAGATTATCTCTTTTGATGGAGTGGTAAAAGACAGTCACTCGTCTACTTCTGAAATTACTCAATTTCCTTTAGAAGATGGAAGTTTTGTAAATGACCATACAATCTTGAAGCCAAAAACTTTAAATGTCTCTACTGGAGTAATGAAAAGTGATAACCCTAGCGAAGTCTATACGACCATGGTGGCACTGCGTGATGAGCGTGTACTTCTGGACATACAAACACACTTGGATTTGTACGAGAATTTCTTGCTTGAATCTGTAGAGACTACAAGAGAGGCAACTGTAGGCGATTTAATTATGATGAGCTTAAAGTTTCAAGAGGTGAAATTTGCAAAATCAAAGCAGATGCTAATAGAGAGTAGAACTTTAAGCTCTAGTGATGCAAAAGACAAGTTAACCTCCAGCAACAAGCGTGGAGAGGTTGCACATAAAGAGAGTTTGAGCGTTGAGGGAAAAAAGAGCTTTGAACTAGATTTAAGTAACGAACCAAAGCAGAGCGTTAGCGTTGATAAGTTTGATGTTGATGCTGGGTATAACTCAATCATGTCATCTTGGTTTGTGGGTGTGGGTGAAGATGGAGAAAGTAAGTTCAATGGCATTAAAGTCACACCAAACAAGAACCTTGTGGAATTTATGGGTGAAGATAAAAGCTTGGTTGCTGTGACTAAAAAAGAAGAAATAAACAGAGAGGATTTAAAAAGCTCTACGGTTTTTTATGTTCCAGACACAAAGGATGTTTAATGTTTTTCAATAGACAAGTTTTATTTAGAGTTTTGGTGAAAAATAAAATAATAGAAATTCGTAAACTTAGAATTAAGTTTGATATAAAAAAAAATAGGTCTAGGGAGCAAAACAAAGCTACTATAGAAATATATAATCTCAATGAAACAACCAGAGCCAATATAAAAAATGAGGGTGTAACAGTTGAACTCTTTGCAGGTTATGCCTCAGATGTTGGGTTAATCTTTCGTGGGGACATTAGAGAAGTTTCCCACAAAAAGACAGGAGCAGACATGGTAACAAGAATAACAGCTGGGGATGGAGACAATGCATTGCGTAAAAGTACCATAAATGTAACTTTACCCTCCAACTCTAACCTAAAAGCTCACATAAATGCTTTAGCTTCTAAACTAGAGGGAATTAAAATAGGGAAGATTATTGGCATAGACGATTTAGAAGCCAATAAGAGAGCCACTACTTTTACAGGTTCAGTAAGAGAAGAACTTGACCGACTAGCAACAAAATATGACTTTGCTTATACAATAGAAAATCATATTTTTTCTTTAGTTCGTAATAAGCAACACACGGGGTTAAGTGAAATAATATCTGTAGAAAGTGGCATGATAGAAGTCCCAATAGCTACAGAAAAAGGGGTAGACGTGAAAACACTTCTAAATAACAATCTAAAGTGTAATGATTTATTTCGATTAGAATCAAAGTTTTTAAAACGTAACTATAGAATAGATGAACTTACGTTTAAAGGGGACACACACTCACGAGAGTGGTTTAGTTTAGTTAAAGGGGTAAATCTTGCTTGAAAAAGTCCTTAGAGAGAGTTTTGAATCCTACATGCGTGGGGTACATGTTGCTATTCCTGGTACGGTGGTTTTTTTTGATTCAGAAACCCAAACGGGAGAAATTGATATTGATATTTTAGAGCAAATAGGAGGGGGAAACAAAAGCATAGCCACGCTGAAAGATGTTCCTTTTTCTTTTATGAGAAGTGGTGTTTTTGTAATTACTTTTCCTGTAGAAGTAGGTGACAAAGTTCAGCTTTTGTTTCAGCATCGAAGCATAGATAAATGGTTAGTAGATGGAGAAAGAGATTCTAAAGATTTGCGTACACATAACATTAATGATGCGATTGCTTCAAACCTAATTGCTTATCCTTTAGACAACGTTATAAACGACTATGATATAGATTGTTTAACTATTAGAGATTTAGATAAAAATATTTTTATAAAACTTTTTGATGATAAAATAGAATTGAATTATAAAAATGAGAATTATGTAAAAATAGAAGATGAAAACATCGAGATAAAATCTAAAAACATAAAGCTTATTGGTACTGTTGATATAGAGGGGAAACTGACTGTTACAAAGGTAATAAAATCGCTTAGTGATGTGTTGGCAAAAGCCATAAGTCTTTTAGGTCATATGCATGGTGCTGTAAAGTCTGGACCATCAAAAACGACCACACCAGTGTAGGAGTAGATATGACAAGTATGAGTTTAGGAGACAAAGACAGATGGGATATTGGAATAGACAGCAACGGAGACCTCGTTTTTGTAACTGATTTAGATCAAGTAGTGCAGCACCTTAGAAGTCGAATTATTTTCATAAAAAAAAAGTGGAGATACAACATGACTGTTGGTTTCCCTTGGTGGGAGTTTGTTTTTATTAACAATCCAAACCTAATAACAATCCAAAGCATATTGAGAAAAACTATTCTAAAAACAGAGGGCGTTACCAAAATATTAGATTTTGATATGAATTTAAAAAACAACATGTTGAGTGTTTTTTTTAGAGTAGACACAATTTATGGCATAACCCAAGGAGAAATATAGTGGCAGAATATGGATTAACAGATAAAGGATTTTTAAAAAAGCCTTATGAAATAATAAAAGAAGAGCTTGAAGAAAAATGGGTTGGAATTTTTGGTTCAAAGATTAATTTGAATCCTGAATCTCCTCAAGCTCAAATAATTGCTATAGATGCAGAGGCTATTTATGATGTCTGGGAGATGATGGAAAAAGTTTTTTCTTCTTTTAATATTGATGATGTTGGGGGAATGCTACTTAACCATCGGTCTCAATTACGTGGATTAGTTCGGTTGCGAAATGAAACAGACGTGGAGCTAAGGCTTAGATTAACAGAACAGCTTCCGAACAATGTTTTACAGCTAAAAGATAAATTAAGAGATGAGCTTTTTAAAATAGAGAACATAGAAGATGTAACAGTAAAGTATAAAAGAGGTGTTACCGAAGTTTATGCCTTGGGTGGGGATAATTTGGCTATTGCTAAAACCATTTTAGACTACATGCCCCCTGGAGCATTAGAGGGGAACACCTCTGTAAAGGTAGACCGAAAATGTGATGCTGTTTTGTTCTATAGACCAAAATTCATATTTATAAAACTTGAAGTAACCGTTGGTCTTTTTTCAAATTTAGAGTGCGAGTGCGAGACTTTAGATGAAGAGTCCATAAAAAACAGACTACTAACAGAGACTTGTGGTCAAGGTTATGGAAATTTTTACTACACCGAGTACGTTCGCAACGTTCTAGCCCAACACAAGGGGCTTAGAGTTATAGACATAAAGCTATACAAAGCTTTAGAAGCTGTAGAGGAAAAAGAGTGCTTAGATGTTGACTTTACAGAGAGCTTGGAGGTGGTTGAAGTAGAAAAGTATGAGAAAATTATTCTTTGCGAAGAACACATCAAAGTGTTGGTTCAATAAAATTTAAAAAGAGTTTATTATTTTAGCTGTTAGATAAAATAAAATACAAGGATTTAATATGCTAAACCCACAAGCTACAATGCCAGTAGGCATGATTGTTTCAGGACAAGAAGGAACAGCTGGACTACAAGTAGATTTAGCAGCTAGAGTAAAGAAAGATGCCATCTCAACGAGTGGTGCAGACTTATTGGATAATCCAACAGCTTCACGTGTTGCTTCAGCAAAAGCAGTCTCTGAGCTTATTGCCCAGATTCCAGCTCTTACTAGCATCATTGATGATGCCCTAACTTCTAATGAAAAGACATGGTCTTCTCAAAAGATACAAAATTTCGTTGTAGAAAATGATGATTCTGAATACTTTGTAGACATTGCTGATCGTGATGCCTTTACTGTTACGCCAGAGCGTAATGGTGTAATTGCTATTGTCGTTGATGCTTCAGCAGACCCAGTTGTTGGAACTGAAGAAGATGGAACACCTCTTGGTGCATTATACATTAGAAAAGATGGTGTTTGGAAATTCCTTTTCACAAAAGGCTACAAGAAAGTAAACTTTGCTGGATACGTCCATGAAGATGGTTTAGCTGTAGACTTAAGCGTTAACGACCCTAAGATTGCTGCTTCTTCAGCACTAACTCATGCACTCGCTGTATTGGTTGCTAGTGCAGCAGATGATGCCAACAATATGGAAATTATTCCAGAGATTACTTCTCCTGTGTGGGACGAAACGATCTCGAAAAACAGAGTTGAATGTCTCTACAAACCAAAAGGTCACCCTATTAACTTTGAGTGTGGTGTATTGGATGAAGTAACAGGCACATGGTTGTCTTACGGTTGTGAATTCGTAGAGAGCAATGGTGTAACTTTCATGGAAGTCATGATGGTAAATCACGTTGATTTGTCTAGTACAAAAGTTAGATTTTCTTACCTTCACAACGGAAAAGAAAACGCGTGAACTAGTACCATAGAGACAGACGAAAACACATCTGTCTCTAGTGTGCAAACAGCAACGGAGTAGAATGAAATACATAACAGAATACATAGAGATAAGCCCTAATGCTACAGAAGTAAAGCTTAGACATGTTCCTGCTTATGCTAAGGAGTCTTCTTCTTACGCTCTTCTTCAGGATTCTTTTAAAATCTTTACAAGTGATTTTAAACAGAATCTCCCCATTTGGGGAGAAATCATCTCTAAGCATGATGGTTTCTATCTTACTTTCTCTCTTGATGAGAATTTAGTAAATTACACTAACATTGTAGTCACATACGGTGTGACCGACGACATCGGTAGCTCGAACATAAATTACAGTAATTTACTAAATTCTCCAAATGCTTTTGTAGACTCAAGCTCAACTCTTCCTCTTGTCGATTACAGCAATTACATTACAAGCCATATAGAATATCTAGCCTCCCAATACAAAGAGAGCCAACGACTAAAATCAGTAATAGGCTCTTTTCTAAGTATGGCTCAAGATGTTTTTTTAGCTGGAGACACCATTCCTTACATGCTAGACTTAGATAAGTCCAATGGCATTTATTTGGATTTGATAGGGAAGATAGTTGGTGTTTCTCGTAGGTATTGTGGTAACTTTATGGAGACTCTTAATTTTTCAATAGATAGTTATAAGCACTCTATGGTAAATATAGAAGAGATAGTCTTGACCGATATTTGTATGAGAAAACTAATAAAAGTAAAAATACAAAAAAATGTAAAAGAAATAGTGAACTATAAAGAACTTAACGAGATTATTACTGATTTTTTAGAGGTAGATACATTTATAGAGCCATGTGGTGAGTATAGAATCAAGGTAGATGTTGGGAATATCGACAGAGAGACAGCAAAATGTTTAATTTTACTTAGGGCTTTTTTACCATTGCCCCAAACGATAGAACTAATGTATATAGAGAGCATGGAAGTAATTGCACAAGATAATCATAGCTCTGCTTTGTACCCAGTTCAAGTTTCTACGCAAAACGCCTATAATGAACCTTGCATTTACATTTCAGATAAGGATAACGCTTTAAATATAGAGCGTGAAATGCAACTTTACACAACAAGGAGTGATAGTGACTAGATATACTGATATTGGGCTAGAAGCAAGGCGAGATGCTGAGCTTACAGGCAAACCTATAGTTCTTAAAACTTTCAAAGTTTATGAT
>DQSP01000077.1 GCA_015663215.1 Sulfurimonas sp. | reverse complement strand
TGTACGAATATCACTTTTAGAAAAACGACCTTCACCATATCTATCCGTTACACGGAATGGATTTGAGTTATCATTCATACTAGGGTTTTGAAAGTGAGTTGGGTGACATGATTGACATGCTTGACTTCTACCAGCACCATCAGGCATAGGAACCATTGCTAGGTGAAAAGTGTGAATAGCTTCACTTAAAGGTTTTGCATGAACTGCCTTGTACCCTGATGCAGTTGGACGTGGTGTTTGTAAATTTCCTGAAACATTGTCACCATGACAATCTGCACAGTTTACCATACCCACTTTACCAAGTCTATTTCCACTTGCATTTGAATTATAATCACTTAAAAACTTTGTACCATGATGTGCATCATGGAGTGCTAAAATGTTTATAGAACCCTCTGATAATCTTGCCATATACTCTGACTCGTCAGCATATGTTTTCCAGTATGCATACTCTTTATCTGATTGACCTAAGCCCTCATCTCTAGCCATTTGAGCTGCTTTACCATTTCTTGAGTGACAAGCATAACAGTTAGGAATATCTACAGGATTTGTACCAAAATAAGAGATATTTTTTCCAGTATGATCTTTCATACTTTTTCCAGTACGGTCATGCATTTCTACAGTTGAGTACTGAAATGGTTGAAAATCTTTTTCTGTTACAGAACGAATAGAACCTTTTCTTGTGCTATCATTAAATGCAGTAAGAGGAAGACCTAGTGCGTCCCAAAGATGTGAAGCTGTAAGAACAAGCTTAACATTTTTAACAGGAGGAACAAGAGTATCTGTCATAACGATGTTACCACCATGTTTACCAGCATATTCAAGGTATCCACCTGAAAGAGCCATACCAGAAGGACCAGCATCAATTTTCACAGGTACTTCACGACCAATACGAAGACGATCTTTATCAGTCGCCCCAGCAGGAATAGTTCCCTCTAAGTCAGCATAGATAAAAAGGTGAGTCCATACATAGTTAGCTACATTATCACCCGCAGAATCTAAGTGACCATCACCATCACTATCTTTTGGAACATTCCAGTAGCGCATTTTATTACCTTCACTATACGAGTTGTCTCTAGTGTAGTAGTAAAGCTTCACATCATCATCTGGACTTAAAAGTTTTGGTAATTTACCACTTTTACCACCGCTAACAGCTTGTGCTTGGATAGAGTTATATGGTGGAATTACACAACAGTAATCCATTGCGAAACCAACACAATGCATACCAAGTTCATAGTTAATAAAAACAACCTTATCACTTTTAGGCTCATAACCTACCGTTTTCTTTCCATCAGTATCAATTTCTGTATACTTTTTAAGTTTATTTAACTTAAATGGTGGATTCTTATCGTATGCTAGTACACTTGTAGTACATACAGACATAAAAGCCACAGATGCAACTAATGAAATGAGTAAACTTCTTTGTTTCATTTTTTCTCCCTTGTTTTTTAAAATTCACCATTAGTATCTCACATTATGCTTAAATGCAATATTAAACGAATAGTAAACAGCAACCTATTTTGATAAAAAGTGAAAATGTGATATTTATGTAATTATCTGTGATATTTATGTATAATAAACAAAATAATTATGGAGCTCTTCTAAAAATGGATAAATACAAAATAATAATTGTCGAAGATGATGAGATCACATCTCTACATTTAAATATTGCACTACAAAAACAGGGCTATAGTGTTATAGCACTTTGTCATACAGCTGATTTAGCAAAGTATAAGATAGGCACTACAAATCCAGACTTAGTGATTATAGATATATCCTTACAAAAAAGTAATGATGGTATTGCATTAGCCAAGTACCTTCATGAAGAGTGTGATATTCCATTTATATTTTTAACTTCATATAGTGATGATGAAATCATTTCACAAGCAAAGCTTACAGAACCATCGGGGTATATTGTTAAACCTTTTGATACAAATTCACTTCATGCAACTATTCAGATGGCTCTATTTAAATTTGAAAAAGATAAAGATAGCAGTAAAAACTTTAAAGATACTACTATAAAGAAAACAGATATAGAAAAACTACTATTGGAAAAAAGAACAGAGAATGAACCTATAGTTAAGTTTGCCAAAGAGTATCATATTGATATTGCTATGCATGAAACTTTTTATCAAAATAAAAAGATAAAACTTACAAAAAAAGAGAATGCTTTTTTAAGACTTCTCGTTGCACAACTGAGTCATGTAGTAAGTTTTGATCAAGCAGTTAGTTATGTTTGGCAAGGCACTCATACCAAACATAATAGTATACGTACTTTAGTCTGGCGTTTACGAAATAAACTAGAGAGTGAAGTTATCAAAAGTGATTCTGGCATGGGGTATTACATAGAAGCATAACACTATTAGTCTTATATCTGTTAAACAATTTGAATTTCTAGCACTATTTTTTCTATCCTTTGTAAAACTTCTTCATATATAAACTTAGACTCTTCTTCTTTTGCTTGAGTCTCCATCTGTGATGCTAAAGCTTGTAATTCTTGCATTCTAAAGTTACCACTCGACCCTTTTATAGAGTGTGCTAAATGGGCTATTTTAATATAATCTTGAGACTCTATTGCACTATAAAGTTCAGGAATAATTTCATTCATTTTTTTTATAAAGAGTTTTAAAAGCATTAACAACTCATCATCTGAAAGTTGTAACTCTTTTTTAAGTTTTTGCGTATCTAAACCTATCACTCTTTCACTCTCTTGAATTTCTTCAAAACCAAGATATTGTGCTCTGCTAGCTACATTAAGGTACATTGTAAAAACTTTTTCCAACTCTTTGAGTACTAGAGGCTTACCTAAAAAAACATCAAATCCACTCAGTAGCCCTCTCTCCTTGCTTGCTTTTAAGATATTGGCTGTAAGCACTGCAATAGGAGTATGCACAACTCCTCGTTTCACTTCATAGTCAATAATTTTTACGACTGCTTCACTTCCATTCATAAGAGGCATCTGCTCATCCATGAGTATAAGATCATAACTTTTTTGCTTATATTTATTTACTGCATCAACTCCAGTCTCAACTATATCATAAGTGAGTCCGTATTTATCTAAGATTGTACTTATAAGTGCCTGATTCGCTTCATTATCCTCAGCTACTAAGAGATGACCCTTGTACTGTAAAGTATCTTGTTTTCTTATTGATAAAGGTTCAGATGAGTGAAAAAGATCCGTAAATGTCATATGAATTTTAGCACAGTATAGAGGAAAATGAAGAGGCTGTATATGGTCATAACTGTCAAAATCGTCATACTCTTTACTCATTAATGCTATATATTTTTTTTCAGAATTTAAAACAGCCTTTTTTTGTATATCATCTAACTCTTCATATATAAACAGTGCAATATCAAATTCCACATCAAAACTACTTACAACTTTCACACTCATTGAGAAACTTTTCGCATAGTTTAAAAATGATTTATGTGTATTTCTTAGCAGTCCATCCTTCGCATATAAGACTATAGTAAGTTTTTTAAACTCATCAACATTATCAAAAATCTCACTTATATCAGAATTTGCCATGATGGGAATTGTAATACTAAAGGTACTTCCTTTATTAATAGTAGAATCTACACTAATCTTACCATTCATTTTTTCAACTAACTGCTGGCATATAGAGAGTCCTAAACCTGTACCAGCACTAAAAGGAAGTGTAGTATTTTGAACTTGAGTAAAGGCAGAAAAAACACTTTGTATATCTTTTTCATCTATTCCTATACCTGTGTCTCTCACACTTATTGTTAGGTTTTTCTCTTTATAAAGAGCTTCTACAAATATTTCCCCATTTTGAGGTGTAAATTTTATAGCATTACTCAAAAAGTTCGATAATATTTGTTTTATTCGCAGTCCATCACCTATGAGTTCTAGAGGAATATAGGGGTCAATAAATGCGACTATTGTAATATTTTTCATATTTGCTTGGGCAACAAATAATTCCATTGTATATGCTATCTCTTCATGCAAAGAAAAATATTTATACTCTATAATAAATTCTCCACTTCGTAGCTTGGAAAAATCTAATATGTCATTTATAATGCTTAAAAGACTTTTGCCACTGTTTTGAATTATATCTAGATAATTATGTTGTTTTTTACTCATCTCTTCGTTTAATAAAATATTTACAAAACCTAGTATTGCATTAAGAGGAGTTCGTATCTCATGTGAAATATTAGAAAGAAAGTACTCTTTTGCTTGACTTGCTAAAATCGCTTCTTGCCGTGCATCTATAAGTTTTTGAAAAATAGTATCTGTATAAAATTTCAAAATCCCCTTGAAGTTCTCATCAAAAATATAAGAAATCTCGTCAAATAATTCTTTAGTATTTAAGCTTTTATCATAGGAAAAATCTATCATTGAACGACGAAAGTGAGTACAAATTTCAAAGAGTTCATCTGCACTAATTTCTCGTACTTTAAGATAATGTAGAAATTCTTCCATTACAGGGCAACTTCCTATCTCCACTTTCTCTAATATAACATCCATAAAGTAGTCAAAAACACCACTGGCATATTTTTCTATAAAAAAACCAATATCAATTTCATGTTGTTTTAAAATCTCTTTTGGTCCATTATAGGAGAACCATTGTAATAAAATCGCTTCTTTATTTTCAATATAATAAGCATTTGATTTTTTTAAATACGGAATTCTTATCTGCATACAACCTCTTTATTTATTTGATTATTGTAGTAGAAATTAAATAATAGGAGGTATAAGAGTAATTATTAAACACATATATAACTATTTGTATCACTACTCCATTTAAAATGTTTTGAAACTTTTTTAAATGCTTTTAACACTATAGTTTCATTTATTTCACTTGAATAGATCGTAATTGGTGTGTGATAATAACGATTATAAGATTTTATTGGGTGCAGTAGTAAGTCATACCAGGTAAACTCTATCTTTCCAGAATAAGGTTCAAATGCAAGAGTTGAAATAACTCGCTTGTTAGTCTCTTTGCACTTGAAGTGACAGACTATACTAAAACTATCTATTTTAACATAGTCTAATAGTGTAATAATATTTTGATGGGTAATATTCATATCTAGTCCTAACTTTATAATATATAAGAGTATTAGCAAAAGTTATTCCAAATTAATAGTAGTTTTATTCTATTATTTTTTTAGTTTAATTTCAAAACACTTTTTTTCACTCTCAACTAAACTTACACTTCCCCCATGAGCCTCTGCAATTTGCCTTGAAAGGACTAAACCTAGCCCATTTCCTTTAAGTTTAGTACTTTTAAATGCTTCAAACAGTTCTTCTTTATTTTCTATATCTACTCCACTATCATAGATATCAAATATATGAAAATTTTCATCACTGCTGTATTTCACTTCAATAGTTCCTTCTTCCTCTTCATCCATTTCTATAGCATCAATAGCATTTATAATAAAGTTTGAAAAAAGCATATCTAGGAGATCTTTATCTGCATTTAAAGCAAAATCTTCTTTGGGAAATACAAATTCTATCTCTTTAGAATATGCATAGTAGCCAACAGACATATTAATAGATGCTTTTAATTCACTCCACATAAACTCTTTTTTTGTAGCTTCTACACCCTTAGAAAACATCAGCGTAGCTTTGATTATTCGCTCTATTCTAGCAACTGAATTTTGTATCTCTTCTACAATAGGAATATTTTCAGGAATAACTCGTTTTTTAAGTGTAGAACTCATTAAAGATATGGCACCAATCGGATTTCTAATCTCATGAGAAAGGTGTGCCGCCATCTGTCCCATAGTAGCAAGATTTTCTTTACGTTTTTGCTCTGTTATATCTATTGCTGAGAGCATTATTTTGTCTTTATACGAGGAACTTTTTATAAGATAGGAGTTAGAGTTAAACTTCAGCTCATAATCTTCATTTTTATACTCTAAAAGCTTGAGAAGTTCCCATAAGTCACGAGCATGAGAATTTTGTAAAAATATAGTGTTATCAGAGTTCACTATCCAGACAGCATTAGGCAAAAACTCCACAACTTTTTCAACTGTATCTTGAAGGTGAGCATAGGAAGCTTTAAGCTCATTAAACTCGCCTTCTACCTTGTATGTTTGTTCTATTAAAAGGTTTAACTCTTCAGGGGTTACTATGGACATTTAGTTCTTAAACGCCACAAGTATTTTATATAGAGAGTGTGCATCCGCACTTCCTGCTAACTCCCTTATGGAGTGCATTCCTAAAGTTGGAAGTCCTACATCTATGGTTTCTATGCCTAGTCGTGTTGCCGTGATAGGTCCTATGGTTGAGCCACAGCCCATATCACTTCGCGTTACAAAGTGCTGTATAGGCTCTTTTATACTTTTAGCACTATCTATAAACTTTGAAATGGTAACTGAGTTTGAAGCATAACGCTGGTTGGCGTTTACCTTTATGACTACACCCTTGTTCATATGTGGAGCATGTTTTGAATCATGTTTAGAAGAAAAGTTTGGATGGATGGCATGGGCATTATCTGCACTTATCATCATGGAACTTCGTATCATATTCATATACTCGTCCATGTCAGGGAACATCCGTTTAAGTGTAGACTCTAAAAAACTTCCAGCAGCCCCTGATGTAGACTCACTACCAACCTCTTCATGGTCTGAAGCTATAAAAAGCATCGGTTTACCTACTTCTATACTACAAATACTTAACATTCCAACATAACAAGATAGTAAATTATCAAGTCTTGCACTAGATATAAAGTCATCATGTA
>DQSP01000034.1 GCA_015663215.1 Sulfurimonas sp. | reverse complement strand
ATTCCATTAAGTTCAACAAAGAAAGGTGTTATTTCCGTAACTAAAGTAGAGAGACCATACGGTGAAGATAGTGCACCAGTTGCAAGTATCGGGATTTCATTAAGTGGAGATGCCGAGAATCCAGAGTGGAAAGTTCACCTTCCAATGGATAATTTAGCAGATGTTATTAAAGCACTAGAAGCTTTAAAGTAGTTTGTTGAAAAGTCAAGAACGTAAAGTTCTTGACTTAGAGTTCTTTAACAAACTCTTCTATACGTTTAATTCCTTTACGGATACTCTCAATATCTGTTGCAAAACTAAATCTAAAATAACCCTCACTTCCAAAACCAACTCCAGGTACTACTGCCACTTCTTTTTGAGCAAGTAAATCTTTTGCAAAATTAAGAGAGTCATTACTCACTTCTTTTATGTTTACAAATAGATAAAAAGCACCATCTGGTTTTAAAACACTTAGTCCATCAATAGCATTAAAAAGTTTTACAGCTTCATCACGACGAGAAATAAATGCTTGTCTCATCATCTCTATATCAGCATCTGCACTACCATCAAGTCCTTTTATAGCTGCCATTTGAGTGATAGAGTTGATGTTTGATGTACTTTGTGACTGAAGCTTTTTAGTTGCTTTGATAAGCTCACTGTTATGTGCAGCCATATACCCAAAACGCCATCCTGTCATCGCTACTGATTTACTAAGACCATTTATAGTTACTGTTCGCTCAAACATATCTTGACTCACTGCAGCACTTGATGTAAACTCACCATCATAGATGAGCTTTTCATACATCTCATCACTAGCTACAATAATTTTAGTGCCCTCTAAAACTTTTCCTAGAGCAGTAAGTTCCTCTTTTGAGTATACACTTCCAGTAGGATTAGACGGCGTTGTTAATATAAGCATCTTAGATTTAGGTGTGATGGCATTTTTTAGTTGTTGGGGTGTTATTTTAAATGCTGATGTATCATCTGTTTGTATCTCTACAACATCACCGCCACAGTACTTTACAAGCTCAGGATATGTAACCCAATACGGAGCTGGGATAATTACTTCATCACCTTTGTCAATTGTTGCTGAAAAAAGATTAAAGAGTGAGTGTTTTGCACCATTGTTTACGATGATTTGATTTGGAGCATACTCTAAACCATTGTCGCGTTTAAGCTTGTGTGCAACAGCTTCTTTAAGAGCAGGAATACCATCAACTGCTGTATACTTTGTGAAGTTATTGTTAATGGCTTGTATCGCTGCATCTTTAATGACTTGTGGTGTACCAAAGTCAGGCTCTCCAGCTGAGAAGCTGAGGACATCTTTGCCTTGCGCTTTTAACTCTTGAGCTAATGTAGTAATAGCAATAGTGATTGATTCAGATAATGTGTTTATGCGGTTAGTTAGCATTATAAACCCTTAGGTGAAATTAGTTGTAAAATTATACTAAAATAATAATATATATAAGCTAACGAAGTTTAATTTTGCATAGATTTAATAAAAGAATCGTATATATGTTCTAGTTCTAAATCTTGTTCTAGTAGGTCTTTATGATCCTCAACTAAGATATGCTCTAGTATTGCAACACGTTTAAGCATATACTCAAACATCTCTTTATTGATATCTGGGAGCATATTATGCATAAATGGATCTTTACAGCGACCTTTAGCAATAACATGAGCAGGAATACCGATAGCTGTAGAGCAAGATGGTACCTCTTTAACAACAACTGAATTAGCTCCTATTTTGGAGTACTCACCAATTTCGATATTTCCAAGAATTTTTGCTCCAGCACCTAGAACTGCACCTTGTCTGATAGTGGGGTGGCGTTTACCACTATCAAGTGAAACACCACCAAGAGTAACCCCTTGATATATGAGAACATCATCTTCGATAATAGACGTCTCACCGATAACTACACCAGTACCATGGTCAATAAAAACACGCTTACCAATGACAGCAGCAGGATGTATATCAATATGAGTAAAAATTTGAGTTAATCCCATTATCATTCTAGCAAAACGTTTGAAGTTCGAAGTATGGAGTCTATGTGCTAGTCTATACCAAGCAATAGCCCAAACACCAGGGTAGTTAAATAAAAAGTCTATTTTAGAGTTAAGAGCTGGATCGTTTTTATAAGCATTTGAAAAGTCTTCTTTAATCTCTGTATATAATCCCATAAACTTCCTTAACTTGTTGTTCTTAGATAACCATTCTGATTGAGGATGATCTCTAGTCTTGAAAGTGTATCTGTTTTTTCTTTTTCTGTGATAAAAGTGCTCTTGTTTAGGTCTAATTTAAGCTTACTTACAAGTTCATCGCTAGTATATCCGATGGAAGAAAGTATCTCCAGCATGTTTTTTGATTCTACTTTATTTGAAATAGTAAAATTGTCTTCATCTATCGTAACAGTATACTCATTTGGATGAGTGAAGAGGTTGTGGCTCATACCAAGTGCTTCTTGATAAGCTCCAACATTAAAAAATCCCAAGAAGTAATCCTCTTTAGTAAGATCTATATCATGTAAAAAAAGTGGTTTACTAGGATCAAAAGCAATCTCGCCATCACTATCACAGGTAATATCCCAAATGGAAGCTGCTCTCATGGCTTTTTTAAAGTGATGATGAATAGGCATAACAGGAAAGTGCTGTTTTAAACCCCAATAGTCAGGAAGACTTTGAAAAATAGAAGCATTTATAAGATAGCGTTCTTGTAAATTTACTTGGAGTTCTTTTAGCTCATTTGGATTTATTTTGGATGTTAGACTTAAAGACTTTTTGATGATATTATGTACAAGAATCTCAGCATTTGACCTATCTTGGAGGTTTATATATCCAAGGTCAAAAAGTGTAAGTAGGGATTCAATATGGTCAAGAGCATCATGTAAATACTCAATACAGTTACTAGATGATAAATGAAGATATAGTTCATTTAACTCCTGTATTAGGGGAGGGTTAGTCTCTTGTAAGTTGAGTAGATTTTCATGATAGTCTTGTGTAAACAGTTCTAGCACAGGTACTATAAGTACAGCATGCGAAGCTACAATATAGCGACCAGACTCCGTAAATATATCAGGATGCTGTACATTTTTAGCATCCATAATTTCCCCAAGTAAAAATACAACACTACTTGAGAACTCTTGTATGGAGTAGTTGTGAAGTTTTGCATCATTATGCTGTGCATAGTTTACAGCTAGTCCACCACCAATATTTATACTACTTAATGCTGTAGCCCCTAAAACTTTAAGCTCTGCATAGATATTTCCAGCTTCTCTTAATGAGCGTTTTATCGGAGCGATATCTTCCATCTGTGAGCCTATATGAAAATGTATCATAGTGAATTTATGGAGTAGTTTAGCACTATTTAAAAGTTTTGTAGCTTCGAGTATTTCTGTAGCAGTCAGACCAAACTTTGCATCCATCCCAGCACTTTTTGCCCATGTTCCACTCCCCGTTGCATGTAAACGCACTCTTAGACCAATGTTTGGGATCTCTAAAGTGGATTTTTCTGCTACTTCTATGATAGTTTTGAGCTCACCTAAACCTTCTATAGTTATAGTGATGTCATGTCCTGATTGTTTTGCAATAAAGGCT
>DQSP01000238.1 GCA_015663215.1 Sulfurimonas sp. | reverse complement strand
GTAGTGTCCAGGTTCTAGTTTATGGGTGTTTTTAAAGATGGTGTGTGGTGCAGGGATATACCCAAACTGAAAATAGTAAGGCAAGACTTCTTTGTTTAGTTCTTTTTTAAATGCCGGATATTCATGAAAGGATTTGAGTTCAGAAGAAAAAAGAAAGTCACTCCCATTGTCATAGTAGTACAGTGGTTTCACCCCTGCTCTGTCACGCACCAGAAACATCTTTCCCAGTTTTTTATCTAAGATGCTAAATGCAAACATACCGATGAACTTTTCCAGACATTCCATCCCCCATGCTTTATAGGCATAGAGTATCACTTCTGTGTCAGACTCAGAGACAAATTTGTAGCCTAATTTTTCAAGTTCTTTACGAATATCTTTAAAATTATAAACTTCTCCGTTAAAGACGATGATGTACTCTCCACAATCAGAAACAAAAGGTTGATGTCCATGAGAAGAAAGGTCTTGAATGGATAATCGATTATGTCCAAGATGAACATATTGATCATCAATCTGCTTAACAAAAACACCTCTGTCATCAGGCCCACGGTAAGCCTGCACTTGAAGCATCTTCACTACAGTACTATCTTGTCGTTCCTTTCCTATGAAACCTACTATGCCGCACATCTATTATCCTTATGTAGCCCTGCTCTTTAAATGATTATAAATACTATTATTTTCTCTTTTCCCTACACCCAAAACCAATACTACTATCTCTTCATCTTTCATTTCATAGGCAAGTCTATATCCCACTTGCTTCAATTTTATCTCATAAACATTATCATAACCGCTAAGTTTGTCTTTTGGTACTTTTGGATTTTCAAGTCGTTCTTTCAATTTCTTTTTAAATTGAGTTTTTATCGTAGAATTTAACTTATTCCACTCTTTTAATGCTGTGTGTTTAAACTCTAGATCATAGGTCATCGATAGATACACTTATTGATTTTTCATTATCATTCAATCTCTCTTCAACTATTTGCATGAGATGATAATCATCAATGATCTCTATCATTTTTTCATATAGCTCGCTGGGCACCAAGTAAGCACTTGTAATGTTGTGATTGAGGATAGCCACTGCTTCATTGCCTGCTTGTTTTAGTATCTGTGTCGGTGATTTTTTAAGTTCTGTGATACTTGCTGTATAATTTGATAAAATTGGTTGCATATTAGGCTCCTTTTTTAGTATCTAATATGATACTATTTTTGATACTATTTGTCAAATACATCGCTCTTTCATAACTCGTAACACTAATTTTAAAGCAAATTACTGCTACAACAGATCATAAAATATAATATTTTGATACGGAACCCAGTACCGTGAATTGGCAGCATGGAAGAGCCATACATACATGACCAGTGCATAAAGTAGTACTATCAAAACTGTGGTCGTCTTCGGAGAGACCTTCTTACGTGCTAAGTACGGTAGTCTTGCAAAGACCACTAGCTGAATGGGGATGAAGTAGAGTGCCATTCTGTCAACTGCTGTAGAAGCAAAGCTTACTAAGCCTACAGAGGCTATGGATGCAAGTGCTACCATGAACCAAAGTCCAAAGTCATTAAAACTCCTTTTCCACTCTTTTCTGTATACAAGAAGCAAGATAGCAGGCAAAAGGTTCAGAAGCACCCGAACCATGGCTCCCTGAGATTCATACTCTGTATTATCCACTAGGTAATTTTTTATCAGCACATCTGCACCCTGATCAACAAAAGAGAACCAGATTCCTGCCCCTGCAAGTCCAATGGAAGCCACTTTGATGAGTTTTCCTTTCCCCTGTTGAAAGATACCAAATGCCATCATCAAGATCGCAGATTTATGAAAAAGTACTGCTAAAAATACAAAGAAAAGAAATGACTTAAATTTCCCACGGTCCAGTGCTGCAAGCCCCCACATCACAAAACCTATGGCAATCGCCTGTCTGGTATACCCCATACTCACCACGATGATCAGGTAAGGTATCGCAACAGTCAGTCCTAACCATGCATTGGGCTGACGGCGTAAAAAAACGATAAGCCCTGTAACAAAAAAGATGGCACAGATGAAGTTCACCAGGTACATCTCACCCCACCCCAAGTCATGAACCATATAGGCTATGGTCTGATAACCCACATCTTTTATCCCTATCGCCTCTTCATATGTCATGTATCCAAGTTGATAAAAGCGTTTGTAGTAGTTGTTCCAGTCACCCCCTACATGATGACGAAGCCCGATGATGACAGTAAGCACCAGACCTACAATGATCCAGACTATTTTACTTGATCTTGCTACTTTACTGGCATTATTTATAGCAGCATACGCAGCAACGAAATAGATCGTAAAATAAATGAACATCTTACCCTAAACCCTCTCTTGTAAAAGTTTTACATACTTTTGACAATTCTTTTCATGATTATACTCTGTTTCTATCTTTAAAAAATTACTTTCTGCCATCTTTTTTCGTAAGTTGACATCAAGATATAGTTTTTCAAAGGCAGAAAACCACTCATCTACTGAAGTCACGAGGAAGCCATTTTCACCCTCTTTTACCAATGTACAGTTCATCCCCACAGATGAAGCTATGACAGGTTTTTTACATGACATGTACTGCACAAGTTTAAACCCGCATTTCCCTTTTGACCACGGATCATCATGCAGTGGCATGATACCCACATCAAAAGTCAATATATTCTCTATTTCTTTCTCTGCCAACCAGTCTATAATGTTTAAATGATATTTTCCTATCTCTTTATTTGAAAGTAAAGTTCTATCAAAGCCCAGTAAATCAAATCGAACATTCTTATACTTCTCTACAAATCTCTTGATAACAGGCAAGATCTCCAGAACATACACACTGGTAGTACGAGAACCTATCCACCCCATGACAAAAACATTGTCCTCTTTAGTAAACACTTTCATCTTTTTTTTGTACTTATCTAAAAGAACAACTGTAGGAAGTCTCAGCGTATATTCATTATGCTTTTTAGCATACGCTTCCAAGTAGGCATTACAGACGATGACATGATCAGCGTACACCATCACCTTTGCTATCTTGTTTTTTAACACACTCCTTACCAAAACATTACTATGCATATTATACTTATGAAAGATGGCATCATCATAATCAACGATGTATTTGATGCCTCTTTTTTTCAAAATAGACTCAAACCATGCTGGTAAATAAGGGAAAAGCTCATACTCCACTAAAACCAAGTCATATTTCTCTTTATGTACTAAAAGATGAAATACTAAAAAAAGTCTTTTTAGGTACGACATAAAAATGATAAAAAGTTTTTTTATTTTTCCAACAGAGGCAAAGTACGATTTAGAAAAGAACGGCTTGATCTCCATTTGAATGTTTTGCTTTTCAAAACACTCTTGATAATTATAAAATCTATAACGGCTACTTGGTCCTTCGTGGGAGTATTTGGTTAAGGCTAAAATTTTCATACTATACTTTTAATATCTTGGATGAGAAAATATAATCACACCAATCTAAGTTATTATGTATTCCAATAGTCTCAATAAATTCTAAAGATTCTAATCTATTTTCAACATTTTTATGTATACGATATATGTTATATTCCAATTCTTTTAGTATCTTTTCTATCTCTAGTTGATTATCTAATCGTTGACTATTATCACTGCTATACACTGGTAAAATTTCAACCAATAAATAAGGTTTATCCTCTTTTAAAATATTTCTAAAACTTTTCAAAACACCAAGTTCTGCACCTTCAACATCGATCTTAATAGCTAATACCTTTTTATCTTTCCAAGTATCTTCAACACTAGAAACATTTAAAAGAGTAACAATATCTCTTTTATATACAACACTACCTTTTCTATAATCTTCTATTATAGAAGCACTTGAGTCTGTTATGTCATCAGCATAATGTTCCAAGATACCTAAACCTACATTTTCAGCTATTCCTGATGGAATTAAATGGATATTTGTCCATCTATTTTTTTCGATTAACGATTCAGTATAATTAACACAACTAACATTTGGTTCAAACCCTATATATTCTATACTTGGATAAACAGTTTTTAGCTTGATTAATGTCTGGCCAATATTAACTCCGACATCTATAAAAACATTATCCTCTTTCAAACTTAAACGTTCAAGTATGTCTATCATCCATACTTCCGATATACTGATATTATTAAAGCCTATACCTCCTAGTATAGGTATTATCGTTTCATTCTGCCCAATCTCAATTGTATGTGTTAAATTTAAAAACTTTAAAAGTTTTAATTTATTCAAGACTCTTAATATGAATTTTTTCATCCTATTTCCTTACAACCACAATATCTTGTTAATACTAGAAAATGCATTTACAATTTTATGTTCCTTCAACCAACTTAAAAACATGATTTTAGCTATTTTTGTTTTAAAAATAAAAAAATCTGTTTTTGAGATATTTTCTAGTTTCTTAATTTCTTGAATTAGTTGAAGATAACCATTTCCCAATCCAGTTAAATTTGTCATAGCAGAGGTATGTCCACTTCTATACCAATATACTTCATCTTTTACATACCCATACACTATTTGTTTTTTACTTACCAATTCTATATAAAAGAGAAGATCTTCTGCATGTGTCATCTTCTCTTTAAAACGAACATCACCAAGCATCTCTCTTTTAAACATATAACAAACATTAAAAAAAACACTAGAATCTAAAGCCATTAATCGTGGTAAAAGTAATCCACTATAGTATGGTACATACGTTCGAACGTCTTTCCCAATATCAGCGTCTTTAATGACTATATTTCCATCTACAAGATCAATATCAGCATAAAATTCAAGATACTCTACCCTCACTTCTAAACTTCGGGGAGGTAAAATGTCATCTGCATCCAAAAAAGTAATGTATTTACCCTTGGAAACATTAAGTCCAGCATTACGGGCGACACTTACACCTCCGTTCTCTTGCTGGATCAATATGATCCTATCATCGGAAAAAGATCTGACTATGTTAGCTGTACTGTCTGTACTCCCATCATCTATAACCAAGAGCTCCAAATTTTCAAAAGTTTGATTCAATACTGACTCAATGGCTTGACCTATATACAGTTCGGCATTATATGCAGGCATAACTATAGATACAAGAGCTCGATTTTCATTCATTTACATCATATCTTTATCGTTTATAAGCTTCTCTATATCCTCAACACAGAGCCACATATTATTGGACTCAGAGTTATACTCGAACCCATCTTCTACTGCTACAGTATTTGTTTTTTCACAATATTCATCTCTACACCAGTTTCCTTCTGATGGGCAGATGATATAGTAGTTTTCTCGTCTGACAGTATCAAAGGACTCTTCTGATGTTAGCAACACTTCATGGAGTTTTTCACCTTTACGTATACCGACGATCTTATGTTTGATATCTGGGGCTATTGCTTTGGCGATATCTGTGACTTTATAGGATGGTGCTATAGGTACCATGACCTCTCCACCCCAGCCTTTTTCAAGAGCATACATCACTAGGTCGATACTCTCTTGCATTGTAATGCTAAAACGTGTCATCTCAGTATGTGTAATGGGTAAAACACCTTCACTCTTTTTCTTTAAGAAAAAGGGAACGACAGAGCCTTTGCTTCCAAAGATATTACCATACCTTACTACTGAAAACTTTATATCTTGCTCCATCTTCTCCGCATCTGCAAAAACAAACAGTTTTTCAAGCATAAGCTTAGATGCACCATAAACGTTTATGGGGTTTGCAGACTTATCTGTAGAGAGTGCTACTACTTTTTTAATCCCATTTTCTAAAGCAGCATCTATCACATTTTGTGCACCAAGTATGTTTGTTTTTACACACTCCATAGGGTTTTGCTCTGAAGCAGGAACATGTTTCATAGCTGCTGCGTGTATGAGTATGTCTATCCCCCTTGAAACTTTCATCACTCTGTCTAAGTCTCGCACATCACCAAGCATATATTTGATGGGGTACGCTTTAGGAGAGAACTCTGCTGCCATCTCATGCTGTTTCTGCTCATCTCGGGAGAAAATGACTACCCGTTTTATATCTGGGTAGTGTTCAAAGACATAACGGACGAACGCACGCCCAAAAGAGCCTGTCCCTCCTGTAATGAGTATCTGTTTGTTATTTAACATTCATCTAAACCTTTATATCTATATTATTTCTTACCCAATATATTTTAAGTGTATCACCCTTACCAAAAAGTGTAAGCATAAAATTGATTATACCTTTTATCATCCCTATAAATCTATTTGAACCTGCCAAATCTCTAATATTTTCATTTGTAGCTTTCATCTGTTGGATATTCACAGTCTCTTTAGAATCTTTTTTAGATTTTATAGCTGTTATAAATCTACCTATATCTACCCCTGTAGTCAAAAACTTTAACGCTTTAAAGTTATATTTATTACCTAAATGACTAAGGGACTTTTTAGTATAAAAAGAGATATGCTCAGGGTAAACTATCATCTTAAATTTATCTTTTTCAAGATACCGTAATAATGCATTAAAATTGGGAGTTGTACAATAAAAAAGCCCTTTATCTTTTAATTTATACTCTACGATAGACATCATATCTTGAGGATTATTAATATGTTCTATCACTTCAAAAGAAGTTATAACATCAAAAGTAATACCATTAAATATATTTTGACTCAAATCACCTTGATACATATTAATACCTCTTGATTTACAGAGTTTAACAGCAGCTTCTGAGTACTCGGACCCATACACATTCCAGTTACGTTTTTTTGCTTCAACAAGAAAATCACCCTGTCCACACCCCATATCTAAGATATTACCTGTAGTGCGATATTTATCAAATTCGTCCAGAAGTTTATTGTAACTCTTAACTGTTTCTTTTGTGATAGGTTTTAGATTTGTATAGGCATAAACTTTATAATGCTCATAAAGCTCTTCTTTTGTTGGTATACGTTTATCAAACACAAAACTACACTCTTGACATTTACACAAATACAATTCTTCAAAACCTTTTAAGTCTTTCATAATCTTACTATCACATACAGGACAATTTGTTAAAAATTTATTTATCATTTTT
>DQSP01000145.1 GCA_015663215.1 Sulfurimonas sp. | reverse complement strand
TTGAAGCTACTAGTAGCTCCTTCTGATTTTGCCTCACATTAGCCCTCTTTTTGATATTCTGAAGTTGGTGTTATTTTTAACTAAGGACTTAGCCTTCGACAAGAGTAAAATCTATTATAACATGAGAGTGTAAAAGAGTTGTAAACTCTAGCAGAGCTCTTTTTTGAGTAGAGGCAGAAGCTTATTCTCTAAGAGTGCAAGTGTTTTTACATATTCGTTCTTTGCTTTACCACTAGGATCTTCAAATCCCATATGAATCGTTTTGATAGCCTTTGGAAACATAGGACAACTCTCTTTTGCACTATCGCAAACGGTAATGACCAGATCAAATGCAGTATCTAGGACAGACTCTATCACTTTAGAGTGATACTTCTCTCTCCATAAACCTTGCTCCTCTAGGAGTGCTTGAGCTATTGGGTTTACGACTCCACTCGCTTTGACACCAGAGCTTTGTGCCTGCATGCACTCACTCAGTTTCGCATTGATGAGTGCCTCTGCCATGATAGAGCGACAACTATTTCCTGTACATAAAATTAAAACATTTTTTTTCATACTTTACACTCCTTATCTGTATTACAGCTTTTAAACGTGGGTAGGTTTATATCTAAATATCGAATCTCTTCTAATGCTTCGAGTCGGAACCTATCTAGTGGGGAACGAATAGAGTAATAGGCCCAAGTTCCTTTTCGTACAACTTTTAAAAATCCAGCATCTTTTAAAATCTTTAGATGCCGAGATAAACGCGACTGTATCATCTCTAAAGATTCTTGCAAGTCACAAACACAGCACTCTCCATGCTCATCTAAAAAACACAGCAGTAAAACTCTTGTTTCGTCATTAAGAGCTGCTACTGTTTTTAAAAATATCTCCATCTAACAGCTGCCACCTGTGGACCACTTTGCATTAGTACTAAAAGAGGGAGTACAACACTCATTTCCGCCTGTAAAACTATCGCCACCAAAGAGCTCCATCTGCTCCATTGTATGGTAATTCTCCCAGATGATTCCTTGTGGGTCTTGTACCCAGTATTTGTTTGACTTTGCATAACAGCAAACTGCTTCTTTTTGTTTCTCACCAGAAACACCAGCACTTTGTAGTCTATCTTCTAACTCTTGAACTGCTTCATCGCTATCTACTTGAAGACCTAAGTGGTTTAAACCAACTTTATCTTTAGCCTTAGAAATAGCAAAGTTCACAGCAGGTTCATCTACTAACCACTGTGCATAATCTCCCTTGTCTTTTGTAGGTTCCATGCCAAAAAGTGCTGTGTAAAACTGTTTGCTTTTTTCTAAATCCTCTACTGACATATGTATATGTAATCTTTTCATAATTTCTCCGTTATTATAGGTGCCCTATATGTATTTACGAAAGTGTAACATAAAAAGATAACTATATCAAGATATATTGATATATATTAATTATTTTGCTATAATTCCAGTATATTAATATATAGGAATATTTATGATTGTAGCGTTTAGTCTTTTTTTAGTTACTTTAGTTTTTATCATCTGGCAACCCAAGGGTTTACAGATAGGAACTTCTGCTGTTGTAGGTGCAGTCGTAGCAGTTGCTATTGGGGTGGTTAGTTTAGAAGATGTTCTTAGTGTAACAAGTATAGTTTGGGACGCAACACTGGCGTTTATTGGCATCATCATCCTCTCAATGGTTTTAGATGAGATTGGATTTTTTGAGTGGGCAGCGATAAAGATGGCAAAACTCAGTGGTGGTAGCAGTAAGAAACTTTTTGTATACATTCTGCTCCTTGGTGCTCTTGTGGCTGCGTTTTTTGCAAATGATGGTGCTGCACTTATCTTAACACCTATTTTACTAGCAAAAATGAAGTACCTAAAGATGAAACCTTTAGCAATTTTTGCGTTTCTTATGGCAGGTGGTTTTATAGGCGATAGTGCTTCAAATCCACTAGTCATCTCAAATCTGACTAATATAGTTACAGCAGGGTATTTTGATATAGGCTTTCTTGAGTATATGAAAAACATGTTTTTACCAAACATACTCTCTATCATAGCCTCAATAGTAGTTCTCTTTATCTATTTTCGTAAAGATATTCCTCTCACTGTAGATGTAGATGCTCTTCCAGAAGCTTCATCTGTTATAAAAAATCAGACTATGTTCAAACTCTCTTGGGTGTTTTTGACACTTTTAATGTTTGGATATTTTATAGGCGATAAGTTTAATCTTCCCATTTCAGTTTTTGCTCTAGGTGGTGCTTTAGTATTTTTACTTATTGCAAATTACTACAAGGCTGTAAAACCGCTAGAGACTATAAAAAATGCTCCATGGCAGGTAGTTTGGTTTAGTATAGGTCTTTATGTAGTTGTTTATGGGCTTAAAAACGCAGGTCTGACTGACATTATCGCCTCTTGGATAGTAGCACTTCAAACACAGGGCACAACAGTAGCCATCATAGGTACAGGTTTCTTATCTGCGTTTATAAGTTCAGTGATGAACAATATGCCGACTATTATGATTATGGATATTGCCATTGACAAGGTGGGTTATGCTGGAAATGAGGCACTTGTGTATGCAAATATCTTAGGCTCTAACCTTGGACCAAAGATGACACCTATCGGCTCGCTTGCTACACTTCTTTGGTTACATGTACTCGCACAAAAGGGTGTAAAGATTGGTTGGGGCGAGTATATGAAAGTAGGGCTAGTGATAACACCACCTGTACTTTTTGTAGCACTCTTAGGATTATTATAAAGATAAAACTTAAAAGTTAATCTATAAAAATAGACAGCTGATTTATGCTATTATCCGAAAAATAATTTATTTATGACAAAAGGAAGTAGTATGGAAAATGGAAAAGTACTAAACTTATATATAACTATGCCCGATATGATTCGTGCAGGCCACAGAATGGCATGTGATGATTTTGATTGTGATGCAAGCGGGATTGTAGGAAGTCGTGATTATGAAAATGGCAAAGACTTTACAATGGTTCTTGTGTCAAAAAAGAGTTATGACATCATCGAAGAAGCTGAACTTGTTCTTGGTGATGGTGTTTTGATGGAAGATATTTTTGTTGATGTTGATTTGTACCATTTAAAGCCGGGTTCTATACTTGAAATCGGTGAAGTTCTTTTTGAAGTGAAAGGTTTATGTGAAGATTATCGTTACCTTTATGCTTTTGCACCTGAACTTCCAGAACTACTAGAAAAGCAACGTGGACTTATTATATCTCCGATTGATTACGGTGGTATTTCTATTGGAAATGAAGTAAAAGTTATACAAGAAGCATAATATGAGTATTAGAGGGATAGGAATAGACTATAGTAATATCTGTACAGACTACAATACTAGCTATTTAGATAGAGATAACACAGACCCAGATACTAAAAAATGTATGAAAAAAGTTATGACATGGACAAAAGAGTTTGTGTCTGCACTTTTAGAAGAGTTTGACTATAAGCTTTACAACCTTAGTTCAACTACACCTTTAAAGATAGACGATGTCGCTTCAAAAAGATTTCTTTTTTACTCTCTTGAAAAAGAGATAGTACTTCAAAGTTATGTGCTTGATAAAGAGTATGTTGAGTATCCAAGTCTTGGTGCTTGGGAGAGTGAAAACAAAAACTCTCTGCTTATAAGAAATGATGAAGATGGTGGTTCTATCTACTTTTATGTAGATAAAAATCCTGAAGTTAGAAAGTGGATAGAAGAGAAACTTGAAAAGTTCTCTTTAGATGAAGTAGAGTTTGAGGCTAAACAATAAGCCTATGTTAAAGCATTACGGTTTAAACTAGACCGTGATACTTCCGATATACACTTTTTACATACTTCGCTTTTAATCCTGAAGTGTTTATCTCATATAGCTCTTGTTTGATATGCTCTTTTTTGATGTTGATAAGACGTTCCCATCTCTGTGCTAATAACACTCTAGCTTCCGCTTCAAAATCACCCGCATAATCAGGAAACGCAGTATTAAAAGCTTCTATAACTTCAGTAAAATCAGTCGCTTTGATAAGCTCTAGTTGTTCTGCTGGATGTGTTTTTTGAACTTCGACTAAGTCAGTCCAACCAAGCTCTAAGATAGTATTTAACTCATGAGCAAAGTCTCTGTCTTTTTCTTTTGGAAATGCACTATGCATTTGCATTGCGATATCTTTAAAAGAGTGTTTATTTACTAAAAACAACTCATCTTCAAAACATTTTAAATCTGCTTCATATTCTGCTGCATCATTATACATCTCAGCAATAGCTGCATTTTTTGCATTATGATTAGGGTTTTCTTTTTTTACCGAAGAGTTTTGTGCAATGTTATCTGCATGAGCTTCTTTTAGCTCTTCCATCTGCATTTCTAAGTATCGTTTTGTTTTTTTCTCAGCCATATTGTAGACCCTATAATTATTTTTCGTATTTTAGCAGGAAAAATTTGTTAAAAAATTAAATTAATAAATTGATTTTTAGTTTTAGAATTAACTCACCTCTCCAAAGTATCGATTACGCTGCTTTTCTTTAATCATAGCAACATTAACTATGATAAAACTATCTACACAGTTTGCAAACTCTTTGTCAATGTTAAAAGCACAAAACTTCACACCACCCCTCTCACATAAATCGGCATACTGCTTATACATAACAGGGACACTAAGGTTTAAAAAGTGTAAAGCATCTTTGAGAAGTTTAAAATCTTTCTTGTAATCCTCTCTACTAAGCTCTGAGATAAATTTTTTTAAATATTCATCTTCATAGTCTATATTGTAGGGAAGTTTTGGTGTTACATAGTGAGTATCAGAGTGAAAATATAAGTTGTAAAAGTATAAAACTATATCTTGTGCTACTTTTGGGTAACTCTCACTCAGACTCACTCCTCCAAACATATACTTAATTTGAGGATTATTTGTAAGATAAGCACCTATTCCTTGCCAGAGGTAATCAAGAGCCCTACTTCCCCAGTATTTGGGTTGGACAAAACTACGACCGAGTTCAATAGAATCCTCTAATATACTTTCCATAGCCTCTGTATACTCAAAAAGTGTTTGTGTGTAGAGTTTCTCATTGACTATACCGATTCGATATGCTCCTACAATCTCTAAGTCATCATTATCCCATAGTACGATGTGTTTATAGTATCTGTCATACTTGTCTATATCGCGTTTTTTATTGGCACCCTCTCCAACTTTACGAAAAGAGAGCTCACGAAGACGACCAAGCTCATTTAAAACACTAGAATTGTTTTGACTGTATTGATAAAGATAAATGCTTTTTCCATCTTTAGTAGAACCAAGTAGTTGTGATTTTTTTAACTCTTTTTTTATGTCTCTTCTATCCTCTGGCAATGCAATCGCCTTTTGTGTTTTAAAATAACTTACACCTTTTTTTAGACTATAAAGATGTTTTTTATAAAGCGAAACAAGTGTGTCTTTTTCTAAAGATTTTGGAGAAATGAATTCTTTTGGTATTATCTCTCCTACTATTATGTTGATACTTTTTCCTTTTTGTAAAAAAAGCTCATTGGCTAGTAAAAGAGTGGAGAGTTTTTTGTTGAGTGCTGAAACAGAGTAAAAGGTTTTGGAATTCTTGCCACCTATATAAACTGGAAGTATTGGTGAGCCAGAGCGTTTAGCAAACTTTAAAAATCCTTTATGCCATTTCCCATCTTTTATACCCATAGGTGTCGCACGACTTACTTCTCCAGCAGGGAAGATAATCACAGCCTCTTCATTGTTGAGAGCCTCATAGATTTTATTTATAGAGTCTTTAGTCTGTCTATTCTTAAAGTTGTTTACATCGATTAAAAGAGGGGACAGAGGTTCTACACTACTTAAAAATTCATTTGCGACTACTTTTATATCTTTGCGAACTCGACTGATTAGTTTTATAAGAACAAAAGCATCTATGCCACCTAGAGGATGGTTAGCAATGATGACAACACGACCTGTTGAGGGAATGTTTTCAATATGCTTATCCGCAACTGTATAGTTAAAGTTTAACTCCTCCAAAGCACTCTCAATAAACTCAACACCTCCAAGGTGTGCATGAGCTTCTACAAAACTGTTTATCTCACTTTGATGAGCGATAGATTCAGTAAACTTACAAAGTGCAGCTTTTAGCACCTTAGACTTTTTGATTTTTGGATACTTCTTTATAACCATCTTTTCTATATCAAGCATTAAGACTCCTAATAAAAAATTGTATATAAGCTATATAACATTTGGGTTACATAAGAACTTGTAATCTAAATGTAATACATGGAAGATAAGATGGCAAAAAATTTAAAAGGAAAAACATTTTATGATATTAAAAGTAGTTGTTATTTACCTCTCTTGTGTACTCCTCATGTCAAACTTATATGCCAAAACTAGTAACTGTGATGCAATAGTTATAGATCAGAGGCTCCCAAATGTTATATCAACTGATATGACACTTTCCTCTTCAATAGTCTATGGAATTGATAGAAGAGTTCTTGTAACCAATGGTGCGACACTTACAATAGAACCTGGTACTACATTGGCTGGTTGTAGTCTCTACTCGTTTTTAGTAGTTGCAAATGATGCAAAGATTATGGCAAAGGGTACTAAAAGTAACCCAATCACTTTTACCTCACAACTAGAACTACACGGCTTTTCAAAAAATGAGACTGCACCTGGAGAGTGGGGTGGTTTAGTTATAGCAGGTAAAGCCTATACTCATTATCAAAACAACAAGTATGAAGCAGATGAGTCTATAGAGTTTGGAAGTGATACGCATGAACATGATGCTGATAACTCTGGAGTCCTAGAATATGTTGTCATAAAACATACTGGTTTTGAAGTAAAAAAAGATAAAGAACTTAATGGACTTTCTCTCGCAGGAATCGGTTCGGGAACAACTATTAAAAACATAGCTATTATCGGTGGTGGTGATGATGGTTTAGAGATATGGGGCGGGACTGTTAATATAGATGGTCTGTATATCTACAATGCAAGTGATGATTCTCTTGATGTTGACTTAGGGTATAGGGGTGAGGTCAAAAATGTTCTTATAATCCAAAAAGATGTAGCGAGTATAAATAACCATGACTCATCAGCTATGGAGTTTGGAAATGATGAAAATTTAATTCTAACAGATACAAGCAATACAACCCTTCCAAGTGTTAAAAATCTTACAGCATATATTGTGGGTGGAGGTATTTATAATAAATTTGATGCAGGATTTAAACTGAGTAATGTAAAAATAGTAAGTCAAAAAACAAAAGAGCATGAAATGGTTTACTTCCGTGGTACAGATAGTTACACAACGGGTGCAAAGTACCTTTTAGGGGATGTCTGCTTTTCTAACAAAAAGAAGAATTTACATCTCAAAGATATATTTTCAAAAACAAATGCTAAAGAACCAAAAAATAAATATACTGCATATAATTATTTTATAAAAAAGCATCATGAGATTGGAAATGGAGAATTTAGTATGCAAGATCAGTGCTCAAATGGTGTAGATGAGAATAGTATTTGGAGAGGTGGTATAAAAAGTGAGAAAAATTAAGTAAATTTATGTACTTTAATTGACACAGTGATAATACAGTAGTTGATAAATTTCTTTGAAAGTTTTTATTTAAGGGGTTTGTTGTGTGGATGGTGCGGATGAGAGGACTTGAACCTCCACGCCTTGCGGCACCAGATCCTAAGTCTGGCGTGTATACCAATTTCACCACATCCGCATGTGAT
>DQSP01000161.1 GCA_015663215.1 Sulfurimonas sp. | reverse complement strand
TCACAAAGCTCACTTAGGTAAGGAGCTAAAGCTAAAGGGGTATTGACTACAACATCTTTTATGCGTTCTTGTGCTTCATATATCTTTTCTAAGTTTAACAATGACAACTCTCTTATAAATTTTTATGTTCTACCATCGAGCAGTAACTTTGTACTACTTTCATACCGGCATTTTTTGCTAGTTCTGCGGCTTCGTTATTTACTATACCTTGTTGTGCCCAAAATACTTTTACATCACCACGTTCTATCGAAGCATTTGCTATAGCCACAAGTGCAGCTGGTTTTCTAAATATATTTACCATATCGACACTAAAAGGGATTTCTACAAGGCTTCTATAAACTTTCTCACCTAAAATTGTCTCTTCTTTTGGGTACACAGGCACTATCTTAAACCCTACCTCTTGTAAGTACTTAGCAACTCTATGACTATCTTTATTCTCATCAGGAGAAAGCCCTAAAACAGCGACAGTCTTTACACTATCAAAAATCTTTTGTATCTCTTTTTTATTTGAATTTATAGTTGGAAGTTCGCACTCCATCATCTGTCCTTAAACTTATTTTTTATTTATTATATCAAAAAACTAGACCTTTTTTTCCTGTCCTAGTCTGTACAAAGCAAAGTCATACTTCAAAGGGTCACTTTTATCAAATGTTTTTAGCTTTTTTGTAAGCTCTATGGCAGCTTCTAGGTCATAAGTCTTGCGTTTGAGTAGTCCAAGCTTATGTCCTACTTTAAAAGTATGTGTATCAAGAGGCATTATCAAGTCAGCCTTGTTTACTCCACTCCATAAGCCCATGTCTATATTGTCATCTCTTACCATCCAACGCAAGTACATCATCCAGCGTTTGAGTGCTCCAGCACCTTTTGTTTTTGTTGTCACTTTTCCTATAAGAAAATTATAACCCCGCGTTTGATGAGGGTTTAGTGAGAGTATCTTAAATATACAAGCATTTATACCCTCTATGATATTTTTATCCACAAGATATGCCTTTTTAAAAACTGACTCTAAGCTTGTCTCTGCATTTAGTCGTTTAAGTGCTATAAAAAGTGCAACCACATCTTCGCCTTTTTGAAAACGATAATAATGATTTTGAAGCTTCTCTTGTATAGCTTCATCTCCTGCGTTTAAGAGTTCAAAATCAAGGGAGTTTAAAAACTTTACTATCTGTTTTACATTTCCATAAGCAAAAAGTGCACATATAAGAGCAATAGTTGGGTCATTATGTCTATAGGCCACCATAATTGGGTCTAAGTTATTTTCATTTATTTCATCAAGTGAGTTGCGTTTAAGAACCTCTGCATCAAGTTTTTGTTCAATAGTCATCTAAACTGAGAACTGGTAAAGTTTTTTACGCTCACTCGATCCTGCAATGTTGAGCTGTTTTCTGTACTTGGCAATAGTCCGTCTCACCATCTTCACTTTAAACTTCTCTTCTATTAACACAAGGAGCTTCATGTCACTCAAAGGTTTAGCCCTACTCTCACTCTTAACAAGTCCAATAAGGAACTCTTTTATAGCAGAATTACTCACATCTTCATCTATGGCAGTTGTAAAGAACTCTTTCATAGCCAAAGTTCCTCTATCACAAGCTATATACTTGTTAGCGATAGCTCGTGAGATAGTTGAGGGATTATGTCCAAACTCATCAGCTAGTGTTTTGAGTGTGAGTGGCATGATTTGTCCACCTGTAAAAAACTCATACTGATACTCCACTATCATAAGCCCTACTTTATAAAGTGTCGCTTTTCGCATATCAAGAGCATCTACAAGAGATTTTGCTTCTTTGATTTTCTGGCTTATAAACTCGTGCTCAACTGCGTAGTTTGTGTCTATATGTATTGTAGGGTAGTAAGCATCATTTAATTTTACTTCTATGTTCTCATCATCATTAAAAAATATCATCAAATCAGGAACTATTTGAGCTGATTCTTCTTGATACTCTATGTTTGGTGGGTTTTTAAAAGTTGAGAGTACATGCATAACTTCTGAAAAAAACTCATGTTTAGAGTAGTTGTGTATATCTTGCATATTGTTAATGACTTCAACCGCCAAAGAGTAAGCATCATCACTTATTTCAGCACTGTCAAGCTGGAAAATAAAACACTCTGCTAAATCTTTAGCCCCTATGCCAAGAGGTTCTATATGAGCGAAACGCAACCTTGTTTTCTCAAACATCTCTAAGCTTATATCGTGTTTATCACAAAACACTTCACTGTCACCTTCATAAAAGCCTAACTCATCTAAGTTTTCGATGACATGTTGCGCTATTGCTTGAGATGTAGGAGTTGGAAAAAGTGGTGCACCTAACTGCTCATCTAAAACTTCATAGAGTGTTCTCTTTTGAATTGTTAAGGCTTCTATCTGCTCTGTTCTTGAGTTACTAACAGCTCGTGATATTATTTTACGGGGTATTTTTGCTTCAAAGTCCTCTTCATAACCTGATTCTACTTCAACAACAGGGTTAGCCTCTACAAAAGGAGCCATAGCTTCGCCTAAGTCGGAGAGTGAAGAGTGTAGTATTGGGAGCCAATTACGTAGTGTGTTAGAGAGTTTATGTTTGTTCTCTACTGACTGCGTTTGTCTTAATGCTCCCATTGTTTATCTTTATCCCTTACAGCTTAAAGTTTTCACCGAGATAGTGTTTACGAACATCTTCGTTTTGCCCTATCTCATCACTCGTACCCTCAGCTAAAAGCTCACCTGCTTTAATAACATAAGCCCTATCACATACGTCCAAAGTCTCACGAACATTATGATCCGTTATAAGTACACCAATGTCATATGAAACTAACTGCTTTATAACCTTTTGTATATCCATAACAGCGATAGGGTCAACCCCTGCAAATGGCTCATCAAGAAGTAAAAATTTTGGCTCATTTACAAGTGC
>DQSP01000043.1 GCA_015663215.1 Sulfurimonas sp. | reverse complement strand
AGACACTATGCCAATGACTCACATCTTCACAGAAATCCGAGAGGAGAAGAGTATCACTGGTTGGGTTTGCATCCACTTGATTTCTCTAAACGCGAGGGAAAAAAGGGTATGACTGATTTTGATGCTATTGAAGCAGGGTTTATCTCTGTGACTCCTATTATGCTTGACTTGAGTGCTTATAAAAGTATGCAGACTTTAGAAGAGTGGCTTTAGTATGGGTAAGTATGACCGTATAGAACTTCTTTTAGGCGATGACTTTAAAAAGTTAGAAGATGTGAATATCATACTTCTTGGTGTGGGTGGTGTTGGCTCTTTTTGTCTTGACTGCCTTTATAGAAGTGGTGTTAAAAACATAACTATAGTAGATTTTGACACCTATGATGACTCTAACCAAAACCGTCAGATGTGGTCAGAACTACATGAAGGTGAGGTAAAAGTAGAAGCTCTTAAAAAACACTACCCTGAACTTATAATCATTGAAAAACGAATAGATGAGCAGTGGGTGTGGGACTTTGACTTTGAACCTTTTGACTTAGTGCTTGATGCGATTGATGATAGAAATGCGAAACTAGCACTCGCTCAAAAATGTTACAAAAAACTCATAAGCTCTTTTGGTGGTGCTAAACGAATGGATCCTACAAAGATAAAAGTAGATGATATTTGGAAAAGTTATGGGGATAAATTTGGCTCGAAAATACGATATGAACTCAAAAAACGCGGCTTTAAAAAGAAGTACAAGGTTATATTTTCATCTGAAGAAGCAAACATAAAAGAAAAAGGCTCATTTATGGGTGTGACTGCTGCGTTTGGTCTGACTATGTGTGGTGAAGCCATGAAAAAAATACGAGGAAAAAAATAGTTGTTTGATTTTATGGATACAGACTGGTTTAACATAGGTTTAGAAGTTGTTTTTGTCATACTTATCTCTTATGATGTTAAAAAATACTTCCAGACTCGTAAACGCGAGTACATAGTAAATATAGTTTTAACAATTGGGTTTGCAGTCTGGACACTCTACCCGTACTATACTTCTTATGTTGGCTGGGAAGAAGAGCAAAAGAAAGTGATGATAAGCCACTGCAAGGATACAAATGACACGAAATTATGCAAGTGTGTGGATGAGGCTACTTTTAAGAACTTTACTCACGATGAGTATATAGTTTTAGATAAAAATAGTTCTGATTATAGAGAGTGGTTAAGTGAAACAAAAGAGGAGTGTTTAGATGAATCATGGTTTTGATTTAAGTTCTCCTCTGGTGTGTGAAGGAATTATTGGCGATGGTTGTGGGGGTGGTCGTGTTTTTTTTGTAGAAGATGCCACTTTATTTGCTTATGACCCACAGAGTACTAGTAAAATAGAACTTTTAAATGATTTAAGTGGAGTTCAGGCTATAAGCAAAAAAGGCTGTATTATCCAACTAGATTTTAAGGATAAAGTTCGTCAACTTGACTTGTCTTGCTTATAATCATACTTTTGTAAAAAGTGTAGCTAAACTGACTTCCTTTTCCTAAAATGGAATCTATACGAAGCTCAATATCTGCTTTATCTATGATAGACTTTACGATGCACATCCCAATCCCAAAACCACTTTTGTAACTATCTTCACGGTAATATCTCTCAAGGATTTTTTGAGGATTTTTAATACCTTGCCCATAATCTTTAAAAATAAGCTCAATGGCATCATCAACTTCTTGTAAAGAGATTTCAACGAGTGAATTTTTATGAGAGTGTTTGATGGCGTTTGAGAGTGTATTGTCTATGATACGTTGTAGTTTTGTCGTGTTAAAGTTGATGGTGACATTTACACTCGAATCTAAAGATACAGAGATGTTTTTGAGCTGTGGGATAAGCTCAAAGTATACAATTCTTTCTTGAAGATATGTATTTAAGTCGATGGTTTCATCTTTATATATAACTCTATTTTGTTTGATGAGGTAATCCATGTCGTTGTAGATAGTAGCCAAGAGTTTTGTAGCAGATTTTATACGATTAAAGTACTTATTTTTACCATATATCTCATCAAAAAGGTCAACATTTACATTTATAATAGATAGAGGAGTATTTATCTCATGCATTGACTCTTGGATGAAGTCATCGAGTTTCTCATTGACACGTTTAAAAGGTCTTGAAAAACTATTGAGAACATAAAAAGAGAGTAGAAGTATGAGTAAAATAATACCAAACCCAAGAAAACTTGCTTCTAAAAATAGAGTGGTAAACGAGATATCAGCCTCTGTAATGAGATAAGATGTAAAAAAATACTTGTTGAGTGGAAGTGTGGTAATAAGGTATCTTTTTGAGTCATTTTTAAAGTAACCAGCTGTAAAAGAGGGAACTTGTGAAGATATTTGAGTATATACAGGTGAAAAATTTCGTTTATATAAACCTGACTTTGTACTTGTAAAGTTTGGAAAACTAAAAGTATCATTTGGGTGATTACCAAAGTTGTCCATAGCATTAATAATATGTGACTGAATAGACTTTAACTCCATCTCTTTTTTTATTTCCTGGAGGTTCATTCTGTAATCTACATATAAATATAATGGAGCTAAGAGTATAAATGAAATGATAAAGGTGTAGATAAGTGTATATCTTCTTACAAAACCTTGCTCATCAACTATCATATCGGTAGCCTAAGCCATAGATGTTTTGTATCAAACCTTTTGGTAACTTTCTACGAAGGTTATTTATCTGTACTCTTGCATTAGCCGGTTCTATATTGTCTTCCCAAACTTCTTCATAGAGCATATTAAGACTGACTATCTGGTTTTTATTTACTACAAAGAGTTTGAGTATCTCTCTTTCAGTTTTGCTCAGAGGAATCTCTTTATCCTTATGACTTAAACTGTAGTTGATTGTGTTGTAGTGGTAACCTTTACAGAGTTCTATAGTGTCACACTCTGTTTTAAAACAGTTGGCTTTGAGTGCATGCTGTACACGAAGTAGAAGTTCTATGAGATCAAAAGGTTTTTTTATGTAGTCACAACATCCTGTAGCATAACCCCTAAGCATCGCATCAGCACTCGACATAGAAGTAACAAAAATAGTAGGAATGTTTTTATCTTCATCTGCTAACTCTTTTCTCAGAGAAAAACCATCCCACTCTCCTGGAACATTGACATCAAGCAGTAAAAGGTCATAGTGCTTAGAAAAGATAGCATCAAAAGCATCATCACTATTGTCAAAACTATCAACACTGTATCCCTTTGCGACGAGAAACTCTTCTATACTCTCTTGTAGAACTATTTCATCTTCTAGTAGTAATATTTTCACTTGATCTTTCCTCTGGAAATATTGTTTGGGTTTGTCTCCAAGAGAAGTGAGATTAACTCATCTTTTGTGTATGATTGAAGCTCTCTTGAAAGCTTTTCTTCAATATATTTTCTATCTTCATTATATGCACAGTTCTTTAATGTGAGAAGTTCTCTGTTTGTGAGTTTATTGTAAGGACTGAGTTTCTTTTTTATTTTTACGGAGTTATAGATGTCTTTTCTT
>DQSP01000278.1 GCA_015663215.1 Sulfurimonas sp. | reverse complement strand
TTCTGAAATTCTTGAACGCTTTACATACTTGTTTAACATCGGTATTATCGTACCTTTTGGACACTTTATACCTCGTTAAGTTGTCTTGACCCTTTTTAATTTATATTTTCTATCCCCTGCTCTGCCTCGCTAAAGAAATCACAACATATAGTCTGCATTTTCTTCAACTCATTATCAAAGTTATCAAAAGAGTAAATATATGCAACTTTTATATGCTGATCTTTCCGTCCAGATCGACCAAAAACTAATTCATTATTAAATTTATTATTAAGATTTGCATATGTTTTTTCTATAACTGTATCAACTTCTTCCCCACAATCATAAAAGACCAATGAAAATTCCATTCTTTTGTCTTTTAATGGGTTCAATGTGAACCAACAAACTTTAAAATATTTATTATTGGCTTTATATGCGTTATCTACCATACCACTGTTATATGGCGCTCTATATGCTAAGTATTCATACTTCTGAGATACTAGTTTTGTTTGAATTCTAAACAATGCAGGACCTTCTTCTAGATAATTAAAAGATGGATCTTCTTCATAAAGTAATCGGAGTGTGTCTTCAAATGCAGGATTAAAATGAATGACTTTATTTTCATCTTCACCTTCCACAAAAAGTGGTGATTCATACCCCGCATCAATAGGAAAAAGTTCACTTCGTTTGAGTGTTCTGTCTAATTCCTTGTCTAATGACATAGATTTAAAGTCTTCCAGTATTTCATGATAGTTGTTTATTCCAGAAAGAATATTTTTTAGTACTATGAAAAAACCACTGTCTGTTTGTCCATGATTGAGTATCATATCTCGCTGCATTTTGGAAGGCCAAATAGCTAGTTTGTTTGCTTTATAGTGTTCAGTCTGTTTCAATATTACCTCTGTAACCATATTGAACTGTTCTATTGATTTAATATCCAGTTTAATCCATCTCACTTTATCTAAAATGGTATTACCTGTAATCAGTGACAATTCATCTGCAAGTACATCATCTACTTCATCCACAAAAAAGTCTAAAAATATCTGCCACCCTGAATGGTATTTTTTTATAAATCCTATACAGTCACGCTCACTGGCTGTATGTGGTTTAAAATATTTTAAAGGGTAGATGTCCAACATATTTTTATCTTTTGAATTGATTCTCAATGCAAAACCTTTTGCAAATAATGCATCAACAAATCCCGTCATCTCTTCAATAAATTGTTGATCTTTAAAATTATCACTATAAAAAATATCTAAAGAGTGTGACAGACATAAATAGTCCCAAAGCTCTCTGGTTTTTTCCATCATAGCTCCTATAGATTCTTCATTTCTAACAGGCAAACTAATTGCAGGAAATTTAGTAGCTTTCCCTGAATCAGATGGTTGCATATAAAAAGAAAGGTTTTTAGCATTATACAGCCTAACTCTATCTTTCCCTGAAGTTCTATTTAAGTAAGTAAAATAACTTTTACTATCCATATTTGATAGCATAACATTTTTATAATTTTGTGTTAGATTACATCTAAATGATATATAATAGTTTTGAGAATTATCTCTATCTATCAATACATAGTTTTGATCTACACCACTCTCATTACTAGCATTATTGCTATTTTCAAAGTTTTTAAATAGCATACCACTAACATAACTCAATGGTCCTCCATAAACTTTTCCTATATTGTTTGCACAATTCTTCCAAATAATATACTCTTTTGAAAATTTTGTAAGTACTATATTTAACCACTGGGCAAAAAATGCTTTTCCATATTTTGCATCATACTTTATATCTGAAAAATTAATACTATGATCTAATGTATATGATCCTTCTTTAACAACTGCCTGCTTTAAGGTAACCTTGTCAAAACGCTTATCTATGTTTGTTCTAAGTGCAAAAAACTCTGGCTCATAGCCTTTACTTAGGTTAATAGCAAAAAATGGCATCTCTTGACATGAAAAAACTAAAAACTTTCGAGTTTCACTATTAGTAATTTTGCGATCTCTTTTTCCCTCTTCATAGATTTTCTCTACAACTTGTAACTCTTTTTTTACAACTGTTTTTTCTACCATATCTCTAACAATTTTTATAACAGCTTCTGTTTCTGCATCTCGATATGTTTGTTTAGCATCAACACTTATTGATGCACTTAAAGACTCTATCATAGAATGAATATTTTCTTTTTCCATATCATCTATATATAGATCTTCAATATGATCTTTAATATCATACACAAACTCTTTAACCAAATCACTACGCACAATAATAAAATGCTCATCAGAACAACGTGTAGAATACCTAGTATTCTGTGAATCTGTATAAAGTACATTTTGCATAGTAATCGTATAAATATCGGGAAGGTGTGAACTCAAAACATATTTGAATGTTTTCACTTCAAAAGGGTTGAGTTGCCCAAGTGTAATGGTCTCTTTTCCTTGTTTCAAATTAATGTTATCGGGGAAAACAAGATCTATAGTGACATTCTTTGCCGAGGAAAAACCAATATTTGTCACTACAACTTTATAGATAAAGTTTTCACCGATTCTTACATTTTGAATTGGATTCCCATCTTCATCAACAAACCCTTTATTGATATTTACAACAGGAACCATCTTATCTCGGCTATTTGGATCCTGAGCTTCAATAGCTACACCCTCAAACTGAATCTCCTCTTCAGTCAACTGTCCACTCTCTTTGTCTGCCAGTGTTCTGTAATATTCATAGAGGACACGTCCACCATCAAGAGAATAGGATCCTTGTTCTGAAATAGTATATTTTAATGGAGCTATTTCAATCTTTTGATCATTCTCAAAGTTATTAAACTTGACAATAAGTTGACTATCAATAAGTTCTACAGTGCACACTTCATCAGTCTTCGGAATTTCAATAATATCAATATTTTTAGGAATATCCAACACCACCCTAGTCGCTTTTATATCAGTAGATTTTTTATTGTCTATTAAAAGAGAAAAACTACTCTCTTCTTTAATGTTTATACTGCTCTCTTCAAACTTCATTTCTACATTTAAATTTACTTGAAAACTTTCAGGATCAGAATAAATTTCATTATATGACTGCCTGTCAGCTATAAGATCAACTTCACTGCTTTGCCCAAAATTAACCAGGTCAATAGTTCCACTGCCATCAAGATTTAAATACTTTGCTTCTGTGCCATCTTTTGAAGAATATTTTGAAAAGATACCCAAAAAATCATTTTCATCATTCTGTACACCAAGGTACAATAACAATGGGTTCAGAGAAAGGTACTCATCTTTCTTTGACTGATTAATGAGCATCACTTCTGAGATCTGTGGAGAAAACTCAAATGTCTGTTTCGTATTTACAATATCACTACCTATAAACTGTTTACACATATAGAACTGCTTAGAACCTTCAATTTCAAGTTTTTCCGGTAAAATAAGCCGATAGTCAGATAAAAAACTAAGCTCCTCAAGCAATAAATCAATCAACTTTTGACGTTTATCTAACTCAGCATTTAACTTATCTTCGGGTATGGGATTACCATGTGCATCATCATTTCTAATACTTACTAGTTTGTCTATAGTCTTAGCATTATTTTTTCCATTCTTACCATGATAAAATTCAACAAGTTCTGGAATTGTTGTTGCCGCACCCAATTCTTGTAAAAACTTTGTAGTCTCTCTCAACATCATAACCCACTTACCAAGTGCCATATGTTCTAACCCAACCATTGTTAAACTCTTATGTTCCTGCAATGATTTAATTATTTCAAGATCTTTCTCACTTTTTTCTTCTTTACTCTTAAGCCTTTTATAATATTTAACCAATTCTGCTGCACTCAACACCGCAAGAAAACTGATTGTATTTTCAAACCAAAAACGCTGCATATCTTTTCTCTGAAAATCATCTTTAATAAGTAAATACGGTCTTGCAACCAGTGAGGGGTATTGTTTAATTATTTCATGTTCTATCATAATTGTGCTCCTTTAGCATAAAGTTGTTTTATAAGTTGTTTTACACGTTCCCAACTCACTCGCCTGCCATATTGACCATGCACCATCTTTGGTGCGGCTATCAGCGTATATTTTCCCATGTCATCCCACCAAGGCTCATTCGGTCCATTATGGTCAGGATAACTTTTAAGTGGTCTAGGATTGTCTTTAGGGCGAATCTCTTCCCATAAACTATTTTCTTCCTCTTCTAAAGCTTTCCAAAGTGCTTTAAGATGAACTTTCTTTAAAGGATCAACAGAGATGACAATATCATTCCCTGTTCCCTTAGCTTTTACATTATAGACTGCCATAAAAGCAAAACCATTGCGAGTGGGACTGTTTTCTATATCGTTCCGTAAAAAAACTTTTTGTATAGAACTAATAATCTCCGTTTCTAGGAAAATCCCAGAAACCTCCATAGGTTCATTACTTTGTATTTGAGGAATATGGAGTTTAGCAGTTTCATTGTCACTCAATAAAGCTTGATACTTCTTATACTCTTTTTCAAGTGATTCATACGCTTGTCCATAAGTGGAGTTATTAGTAAGTTTACTTATTGTAGCAGGGTCTATATCTTGTCTGATCAATGTCGATAAAAAATCTAAGCTTTCAGTCACTATTTCTGATGCCGAATAGTTTTTCATACTTAAGACCAAAGCACTTTGTAGGCATCCATAAGACTCAAATGCCTTGCCTGTTGTAGTTGTATCACCTTTTTCCCACTTACTTGCATAGTTAACCCAGTTTATAACATTTTCAGGCAAAACTTGATCTAACTTTTTATGTAAAAATATCCATAATGAAAGGATAGTATCAACTGAAAAATCTTCTATAAATATTTGCTGACAGCACTGAGGAGCATTAAGATTTTTGAATTCTGTGCTATAAACATATTGACTCAAAGATTCATAATACACTGTCTGCGTTTTATGCTGCAATGCAATCCCTTTATTGTCAACAGTAGAATCACCCAACCCTACAAGCAACTCACCTGTATCGGCAACCTTCTTGTTCGGATTAACTATCACTTCATACATAGTCTTATTTTTCTGTATCTTGTTTTAGTTTTTCTAGTAACTGTTTACATATATCTTCTTGCTGATACTTCTCAAGGACTGTAACAATCTTTCCTACCATAAAAGGAGGTGGTGTTCCTAAGTCATCTATGGTTTTTACGTATATCCTTACGGCATCAAATAATTTACTATCATCATCCATACTACTAAGACAATAGAATTTACCTTCATAAGAAGCATGAACATCAAATGAATTATTTTGCATCTCTATGCTCTTATTGTAATACTCCACTGCATCCTCATACTTCTCAGCTTCTTTTTTACAACTTCCAAGGAAACTATTCATTTGAGAGATGCCTCTTTGATCATTGATCTCTTCTGCTATTTCCAAATCTTTTTTGAAATAGTTCTCAGACTCTTCAATGTTTTCTGGCACACTAAAGAATGCCAAACGCCCAAGACCACCATATGTTCGAGCCATACCTGGTAGATCTTTTATATCTGCATTTTCTTTAATTCTCAG
>DQSP01000234.1 GCA_015663215.1 Sulfurimonas sp. | reverse complement strand
TGCCCCAACTGGTAGTGGATGGTGGCATTGGTCCCTCTTTAACATCCCTGCATCAGTATCTCAAATACCCACAAATGCATCTCGTTCACAACTCCTTCCAAAAGGAGCAGTTGAGGGAACAAATGATTATGGTACTGTAGGTTTTGGAGGGGCATGCCCGCCTAAAGGTCATGGTTTTCATACATATGTTTTTACTGTGTATGCCTTAGATGTTGATAAACTAAACATAGATAAAAACACCAACCAAGCTGTCGTAGGTTACATGATAAACTCGCATACTATAGAGAAGAGTTCTCTTGTTAGTTACTACAAACGCTAGACTTTTTTAGATTTTAAGGTAAAATTTGCTAAATATATAAAAACTATTTATAGTTTATCTACAAAAAATTGCAAAAGAATAAAGGAAAAATATGAAAACAATGACATGTAAACAACTAGGCGGGGCCTGCGATACAAAATTTACTGCAGAAACATTCGAGGAGATGGCTGAGTTAAGTCGTGCTCACGGGATGCAAATGTTTAGTGAAGGTGACAAGCCGCATGTAGTGGTTATAGAAGAGATGATAAAACTAATGACTGATCCAGGAGGCATGCAAAAGTGGGTAGATAATAAAAAAGCTCTGTTTGCTGGCGCACCTGAGAACTAAAAGGTACTTATAACTTGGCATATTACATAATAAAACTCGTAATTACTACACTTTTAATAGTGCTTATTTCTGAAATAGCTAAAAGAAATAGTCTGATGGGCGAATAGCACCACCACTTGAACCTATAGACCATACATCTCTTTGCTCCTGTGCACAGGCATGAGAAGGTACACCATCGGTAAAGTTGTTAAACCATGCTCTTACATAGACTTCAGAGTATGGGTCTTTGTTAAGTCCTGGTGTTGTCATGTACTTCACAAACTCTTCTATAAACTTTTCTTGATTGTACTCTTCTTTTTTTGTGACTGAGCGCATTAGAACTCGTAAAAGATTTGCCCCTAAAGTGTTCTCACCTTTTTTAAATCGTGATGATAATGATACCTCTCATCTAGTTGTATATACTTTCGTCTGTAGTACCAGTGAGCTGGCATCGCGATAGAGTCTGCTATAAAAGCTCCCCATAGTGCATTTTTTATTCGCGATGTGTCCATGATAGATCCTTTTTAATATCGCTCTATAAAACGTCTATACTTAACTTCACTCGGTGTTTTAATAACAAAAAGTTCAGCCGAATCTTTTACTTCAAACACTACACTCGAAGCATTTTCTAAAACATAGTAGTCATCTTTTACAAGTAGCTCACCATCTAACTTTAATTCACCTGCCAAAAGATAGTAAGAGTAGGTAAATACAGGGTCAAGAACTTCTTCAAATTTTCCATGTTTATATGTCGTTTTTTGTATCTCTAAACCTTCAGTGATACTCTCAATACTTCCATTCTTTCCAATATATGTAAGTATCTCTTTATTAGCATCTCTCACACTATGAAAATAACTTGATTCATAATCTTTATAAGTTGCATCCTCTGTCATAGTTTTTGAGAAATCAGGATCAAACCAGATTTGGAAAAGCTCGGTTCCTTTTGTGATTCTCTCAGAGTGTGAAACACCTGAACCTGCTTGAATTGCCTGTACATCACCTGCATTTAGAGGAGTGTAGACCTTTGAAACTGTGTCATAGTGCTCAACTGCTCCCTTAAAGATAAAGGTCATAATCTCAAAACCTTCATGAGGATGTAGAGGAAATTCTGCAGTCTCATGAGCCACTAAATGTGCCCAGTAAAAGACATTTGAATAAGCATCCGTACCACTTTGACTTGGAAATCCAATAGGCTTATTTTCTGTAAATGCACCATTAAAAAGAGGCTCTATTTGTTGTTGCTCTTTTGTTAAATGTTTAACTTTACTCATTTTCTACTCCTCATTCTTTAGATATAGTATAGTCTTTTTAGACTATACTTTCGTAACTAAAAAAGGGATAAGTAAAATGAAAGCAGAAATACAGGCTAGTGCTTGGTTTGAAGACCTTTACAAACAAAATGAAACTAAACATGAGAATATCCCATGGGCAAGACAAGATGTAAATCCTCTTTTGCAAACTTACTTAGATACAAAAAAAGTACATAAAGGTAAAGCCCTTGTTATTGGTTGTGGTCTTGGTGATGATGCATTTGCACTAGCAAATGCAGGGTATGACACTTTAGCCATTGACATTTCGCAAACAGCATTACGTATTGCTCAAAAAAGATTTCCTGACTCAAATATAACTTATGAGAAACAAGACATCTTTCATATGCCCACAAAATATGTTGAGTATTTTGACTTTATCTTTGAAGCTTTTACTATCCAGTCCTTACCAAGAGAGTTTCGAGAGAAGATGGTAGAAGCTGTTGCACAATGTGTCGCTAAAGAGGGTGAACTCCTTGTAGTTGCACATAAAAAAGAGTTAAACGATGGTGGACCTCCGTGGCCTCTTACAGAAGTTGAGATAGGGCAGTTTGATGCGCATCTTCAAAAAATAGATTTTAAGTTAGTTACAGAGAGGTCCCACATCTCTAACACTAGATTTCGAGTTTTATATAAAAAGACTGCATGAAAAAAGCACAAATAGAACTTCTGAAATGGTATGAAAAAGAGGGTCGCCATGAACTTCCATGGCGTTTAACAGACAATCTTTACCATGTATACCTGAGTGAAATAATGCTCCAACAAACACAAGTGAACCGTGTAAGAGATGAGTACTATCCTCAGTTTTTGGCTAAATTTCCCTCGCTTAAAGCACTAGCAAATGCACATCAAGATGATGTTCTTGCTGCTTGGAGTGGGCTTGGTTACTACTCGCGGGCTAGAAACTTACACAAAACTGCAAAGCTTACACAAAATGGGCTCCCTCAAACTACAAAGGAGTTGATGGCACTTCCTGGTATTGGGGAGTACACAGCTAGTGCAGTTTGTAGTTTTGGTCTCTCTCAAAATGTAGCTGTTATCGATACAAACATCGCAAGAGTTATCAAACGCCACTTTGCACTACTAGAACCCAAGGTAAAAACTCTATCCAAACAAGCAAAAATGTTTGTAAATGCAAAGGAACCTAGAAGTCATAATCTTGCTTTAATGGATTTAGGCTCTCTCATCTGTTTACCAAAAAATCCAAAATGTAAAGAGTGTCCACTAGAGAACTCTTGTTTAGGAAAAGCAGAGCCTGAGATATACACAAAAACAAAAAAAACTGTCTATGAAAATATGGAACTTTTTTTAGGAGTCTGTATCAAAGATGATAAAATTGCCCTAGAAACTGCAACACAAAAGATGTATAAAGATATGTTAGTTTTACCAAATGTGGAACCCATAGAAGAGGACTTTATTGCAGAATTTAAACACTCCTATACTAAGTACAGGATTACAGTTAAACTGTATAATATACAAGGAGTGCAAGAAGACCTAAGATGGATAAACCTAAAGGACTTAAACACAGCCCCCATATCTTCTCTTACAAAAAAAGCACAAAAGTTTTTTTAAAACAGCAGTCGAAACTCACTTCCCTCACCTAAAATTGA
>DQSP01000125.1 GCA_015663215.1 Sulfurimonas sp. | reverse complement strand
GAAGAAGCATGTAAAATTGCCATCAACATTCAAAAACTTTTAGACCGTGGGGTGGCAGCTAAAGAGATAGCAGTTTTATACCGAGTAAATGTTCTTTCTCGCTCTATAGAAGAGGGACTCAATCGTTCAGGCATAGGCTACAAGCTTGTAGGTGGACAGCGTTTCTTTGATAGAGCAGAAGTAAAAGACCTTATATCTTACCTTCGTGTAGTAACAAATCCTCATGATGATTTTTCTATAAAGCGCATAGTAAACAAACCTAAACGCGGACTAGGAAAAGCAAGTGTAGATAAAATAGAACTAGCAGCACATGCAAATGAAACTTCTATTTATGAGTACATTAAAAATTCAGATATTGAAGTCTTAATAACACTAGTAAAAAAGAAAAATGCTACCACACTTAAAAACTTTGTGAGTAACCTTGATGAAGTAGCTCGTGTGGCAAAAGAGTCTACTTATGAGTTTATCGATGTTTTAGAAGATACTTTTCATCTTAAAGATATCTATAAAGGCATGCAAGATGAAGAAGACAGAGTCCGTAATATGGATGAGTTTTATGGACTCTTTCGTGATTTCATTAAAAAGTCTCCCGATGTATCTATAGATGAGTTTTTAAATGAGTTAACACTTCAAAGTGAACAAGATCAAGTTGAAGGCGAGTCAATTTATATGATGAGTATTCATGCCTCAAAAGGTTTAGAATTTGAACATGTCTTTATCATTGGTATGGAAGAGGGCTTTTTACCTCTTGTAGGTGATGGGAGTGACTTAGAAGAGGAGCGGCGTTTAGGTTATGTCTCTATGACTAGAGCAAAAGACTCGCTTACTCTCTCTCATGCAGGAAGTAGATTTTATAAAGGTAGAAGAAGTGATCTTGGTAAAAGTCGCTTTTTTAATGAAGCAGGACTTTGTGAAGGTTCTCTTATCGTTACTAAAAATACAGCCTTTAAAAAAGGAGACCTAGTTCGACATAAAATTTTTGGAACAGGTCGTATTAATGGTGTGAGTCGTGCAGGTAAAGAGTTTAAGCTTAGTATAAACTTCGCAGGAGCACAACGAGAAATATTAGCTTCTTTTGTGGAAAGACTTTAAGGTGGGACTAAATAGACTCTTTGTAGCATATAAACCAAGTGGAATAGGATCAAATAAATTTCTCTATTCTCTAAAACGAAAGTACAATGACAAAAAAGCTGGTTTTTCAGGAACACTCGACCCTTTTGCAAAAGGAGTTTTACTTGTAGGTTTTGGTTCCTACACAAAACTTTTCCGTTTTTTAAATAAAACACCAAAAGTTTACAGAGCTACTCTATGGTTAGGTGCAAAGAGTGATTCACTTGATAGTGAAATGATAGAAAATGTTGATATATTAGATACTATAAGTGAAGTAGAAGTACTAAATGCTGTGAAGTCTTTAGAAGGAGAACTCGAGTATGAACCTCCAATCTTCTCGGCTAAACGCATAAACGGTAAACGGGCTTATGATTTAGCTAGGGCAGGCGTAGAGTTTGAGTTAAATAAAATAAACTCTACTATATATGAAACAAAACTTATTCATTACTGTCATCCTTTTGTGACTTTTGAAGCAAGGGTGAGTGAGGGTACATACATTCGTTCTCTCGGGTCCATGATAGCCAATAGACTTGGTATAGAAAATGGAAGCTTAAGTGCCTTAGAGAGACTTAATGAAGGACAGTTTTTTTATGAAAATGAAAAAGCTCTTGATATAAAAAAGTCACTAAATATTGAACTCAATGAATATCTCGGCGATAAAGAAAATGTAACTTATGGAAGAGTTCTTGCTTTAGATGATTTAAAGACTCAGGATGAGGGAACTTACTGGCTTGATAATGGTGAAAATATTTCCATTATCACTGTGAAAAATGGCGAAGTAAAATATGAATTAGGGAGAATATGGTGTTAGTATTAGCAAGAAAACTTGATGAATCAATAGTAATCGGCGATAATATAATAGTAAAAATCGTGTCTGTGGAAAATGGTGTGGTTAAGCTCGGTATTGATGCTCCACAAGAAATCTCCATTATGCGGAGTGAACTGCTAGAACAGGTGAGAGAGCAAAATATAAGTGCTGCTGGAAAAACTGATGTAGAAGAGTTAGCAGAGTTAAGTAAAATACTAGGTAAAAAATAGTTCTAATGAAACAGTATAAAGCCTTTGCCAAAGTAAATATTTTTTTAAAAGTTACAGGTAAACGCGGGAATTATCATGAGATAATTTCTCGTTTTATGAAAGTTAAAGATCTTTATGATACTTTAGAATTTGTTCCAAAAGAAGAGACAGATGCAAAAGTCAATGAGTTTAAAATACTAGGTGACTTTTCTTGTGAAACAGAACAAAACACCGTATATAAGGCTTATTTCGCCTTAAAAGCTGCAACTGCCTCGCAAAAGCTTGAAGAACTAATGCATAAGTATGCTATAAAGGTCACAAAAAAGATTCCTGCATTTGCTGGTCTTGGTGGTGGGAGTAGTGACGCTGCGACCTACCTTAAAATGTGCAACACTGTTTTAGATTTAGGACTTAGTAACCATGAACTTGCTCAAATTGGGTTAAAAGTTGGTGCAGATGTGCCATTTTTTGTGTATGGATACGATAGTGCAAATGTAAGTGGAATAGGAGAGGTAGTTGAAGAGTTTAACGAAGAACTCCTCGACATTCAAACACAAACACCAAAGATAGAGATAAGTACACCTCGTGTGTACAAAACTTATAGTGAAGATTTTTATGCTCCTATAGATGGGTTTAAAACACAAGAATTAAAACAGACTTTTTCTTTGGAGATATTAAAAAGTATGAGTGCAGATGAAGCAAACGACCTGTTCAAACCAGCACTTCAAGAGTATAAAGAATTAAAAAATCATTTTAAAGCAGGCTACTTCTTCAGTGGAAGCGGTAGTAGCTTTTTTAAAGTAAGAGATTAAGCGAGAAGACAATGGGCGAAACAATAGCAAAAAATAAAAAAGCATATCATGACTACTTCATTGAAGAGAAATTTGAGGCTGGTTTAGTGTTGATGGGTAGTGAAGTAAAAGGTCTTAGGGCTCATCGTGTAAACTTAAAAGATAGTTTTATCAAGTTTGTAAAAGATGAACCTATACTTTTTAATGCACACATAGGTAGACTAGAAACTACTAACCATTATTATGGTCATGAAGAGAGAGGAAGCAGAAAACTTCTACTGCATAAAAAGCAGATAGAAAAGATGCTTAAAGCGGTCAATCGTGATGGGTACACCATAGTACCAATACAGCTCTATTTTAACGATAGAAACCTTGCTAAGATTCAAATAGGTATAGCAAAAGGAAAACAACTTCACGATAAACGCCAAGACTTAAAAGATAAAGATCAAAAACGCGATATCGCTCGTGCTATGAAAGAGTACTGATGAAGTTCATTTTTCTTTTAATCGCTTTTTTTTCAAGCTTACTAAGTTTAGAAGTAGATGTTGTGAAATGGAAAATACCCAATGGTCAAACAGCACTTTTAGAGTTTAATAGTATAAAAGATATAGAATATAAGAGTGTAAAAGTTGGTAAAAAAAGTTTTACTATTTTTACTAAACCAAATGATAAAAGTAAAATGTACGCTCTTATCCCTTTCTCTTATTATGAAAAAGCAGAGAATAAAAAATTATTAATTGAGTATAAGCAAGACAAAAAACTCAAAGAAGAGAGTTTACTTCTAAAAGTTATAAATGGAAACTATGCAAAAGAAGAGATACATGTAAGTAGTGCTAAGGTAAACCCAAAAAGTAAAGAAGTCAAAGCTCGTATCTCTAAAGAATACAATGAAGCGATGAAAATTTACTCTACGATTACTCCTGAAAGTTATATATCTAAACCTTTCATACATCCACTTGACTCGAAAATAACGAGTGCTTTTGGTAAGGCTAGGGTTTATAATGGTTCACTCAAAGGCTATCATAGTGGGACAGATTATCGTGCTGCTATGGGAACACAAATAATCGCTGCAAACGATGCAAAAGTTGCTCTAGTGAAGAAAAGATTTTACTCTGGAGGGACAGTTTTGCTTGATCATGGTCAAGGAATATATACATGTTACTTTCATATGAGTGCTTTTGATGTCAAAGAGGGACAAATGGTAAAGCGAGGTGAACTTTTAGGTCTTTCAGGTCAAAGTGGTCGTGTTACAGGTCCTCATTTGCATTTTTCAGCTAGAATAAACACAGTACAGGTTGATCCCCTGCAACTTATTTCACTTTTAAACAAAAACTTATTAACAGGAAACTAAAACTATGACACTCTTTCAAATCCTTATGCTAGGGGCTTCAGCCTTTTTCTCATTTAAAATATATGAGCATATTCAAACACTTAAAGACCCAGGGGAAAATGAAACACAGCCAAACAGAACTGCAGATGCTTTTTCTACATTTGATTCAAGTTCTCTTATTGAAAAAGCGGATGATGCAGTAGTTGAAGGGCATTTAGATAAAGCCTTAGCTATTTATAGTGAAGCAAATATTAAAGAACCTAAAAATGGGGAAACACTTTTTAAGATGGCGTTTACACTTGGACTTCAAGAAAGAAACGAAGAGGCACTTGAGTACTATAAAGATGCACTTGAAGTAGACTCTGAGAATCCTTTTTCTCATTTAGAAATGGCATATATATATCTCAAAGATGATGAACATGCTAGTGCTAGAAACCATTTAAATGCAGCACTAGAATTAGATCCAGACTTAGAAAAAGCAAAAGAAGAACTTGCAAAACTAAACGCTGAGGTATAAAATGAAAATCTCTGAAATTTATGAGTTTTTAAATGAGCTTTCTCCTTTTGAACTTCAAGAAAAATGGGATAATTCAGGTCTTTTAATAGGCTCGTTTAACGAAGATATCACACAGATTGCCTTAAGTATAGATGTGGATGAAAAGCTTATAGATTCGTTGGAAAATAACACACTTTTAATTACACATCATCCTATCATTTTTGGAGGATTAAAGCAGTTGGAATTTTCAAAATATCCAGCTAATTTAATCCAAAAAATGATACAAAAAAATATCAGCAATATTGCCATGCATACAAATTTTGATCAAACTCACCTAAATGAGTATGTGGCTACAGAGATACTTGGATACAAAATTTCAAAAAAAGATGGATTTGTTGCTTACTTAGATGTTGATGAAGACTTTGATGTTTTTGCACATAAAGTTTCTAGTGCATTTGGACTCAAATGTATAAGAGTAGTAAAGTGCTCACAAAGGGTTGGAAGAGTCGCGTTTACCACAGGTTCAGGATGCTCTTTGATGCGAAGTTTAGATGCTGATTGTTTTCTTACTGGTGATGTAAAATATCATGATGCAATGGAAGCAAAAAGTATCAATTTATCACTAATTGACATAGGACATTACGAAAGTGAACACTTTTTTGCTCAAATTTTAGAGAAAAATTTGAAAATTTTAGGTTTAAAAGTTATAATTGCATCATCAGAAAACCCATTTACATATATACACCCTTAAAGGACCTAAATGAACAACCACCTTCAGCAACTTATTGACCTCTCTATTGTAGATAAAGATATCGATGCATTTGAACCTCAAATTGAAGAAGCAAACTATAATTATGAGGCAGCACTTGCGAAGACTCAAAGTATTGAGTCTGACATCGAGAACTTAAAGAATGAAATCAAAGAAGAAGAAGTTAAAAAGAGTAAAAATGAACTTCACTTAGCTGAACTTTCACAAAAACTTGAAGAAAATGCTGCGAAAAGTGGTAATGTTAAGACTGAACGTGAAATGAAATCATTACAGCTTGAAGAAGAGATTGCTAAAGAACAAGTAACTTTTGCAAATGAAGAAATAACACGTTTAGAAAAAATTATTGAAGTAAAAAAAGAACAAACTGAGGTTGCTGAGGCTTCTTTAGTTGAGCTTTCAGCTTCACTAGAGTCAGTAAAAGCAGATGTTGATACAAAACTAGCGACTATTAACAAAGAGCGTCAAGAAGTATTTGTTAAAAAAGAGAAACTTCTTGGTGAAATGAATCAAAAAGGCTTAGCTTTTTACCAAAAGATTCGTAGATGGGCAAAAAACACAACTGTTGTTCCTGTAGAAGAGCAAGCTTGTATGGGTTGTCACATGGTTGTCGGCGATAAGGTATATGCTGATGTCATTAAAGCTGAAGACATTACAACTTGTCCTCACTGTGGTCGTATTCTTTACACAAAGCCTAATGAAGAGTAAGCTTGAAACCCTTTATGCTAGTCTATTACACATTGAGTGTGATGCTATATCTTATAGCACTACCTCTCATTGTGTATCTAGCATTTAATCAGAAGTACCAAGAGTCAATCCCTGCACGTTTCTTTCTTTTTAAAAACCCTAGATTTTCTAAAACTAATGCTATTTGGTTTCATGTATGTTCACTCGGTGAAGCAAGAGCCTTAAAACCTCTTCTATCTTTACTTGATGATAAAGAGATAGTGATTACAACAATAACTCAAACAGGTCAAACTGAAGTTTCAAAATATAATGCAGAAGTTCGTTATCTACCATATGAGATGTTTTTACCATTTTGGGTGAAAAAACAGAAACTTTTAGTAGTTTTAGAAGCAGAGTTTTGGTACCTGCTTTTTGCAGTGGCATCTAAACGCGGAGCGAAGCTAGTTCTTTTAAATGCAAGAATCTCTGATAAGAGTGTGAAAAAGTATCTTCAGTTTGCATGGTTTTATAAAAAACTATTGTCGTATGTAGACACACTCTATGTGCAAAGTGAAGTAGATAAAAATCGTTTTATCGCCTTAGGTGCTAGAAATATTAAAGTCATTGGAAACATTAAACTTGCAGGTGAGATAAAGCATACTACAGAGTACGAGAAACCTGATGTTTTAACAATAGTTGCTGGGAGTACTCATGATAGTGAGGAAAAATCTATACTTGCTGCATTTATAGAGTTACGACGAGAAGAAAAGGCGAAACTCATTGTAGTTCCTCGCCATCCTGAACGTTTTAATGAGGTTTATGAACTACTCCATGAGGGTGCAAAAGATAATGGACTAAGAATTAGTCGTTTTTCTGAGTCTAAAAGTTTAGATGCAGATATAGTGCTTGTAGATATGATGGGTGAGTTAAATAATATCTACCACATAAGCGACATAGCAGTCTTAGGTGGTGCATTTAATGCCGATGTAGGTGGACATAACCCGCTAGAACCTGCATACTTTGGCTGTAAAATAATTACAGGAAAGCACTTTTTTCATCAAAAAGAGCTTTTTAAGTATGTACATCATGTACAGTATGTAGAGAGAGATGAGATTTTTAATGCTTTTAAAAAAGCAGAGGAACTCCCATCTTCTTTAGTTGAGGAAACTATTGATTTAAACCCAATAGTAAATAAAATACTCGAACAATAAAAATTAAAAAGGAAAACATTTATGGCGACAGAAAAAGCATATAAAATTCTTGCATTGCAAGAGGGCATTTCTAACAATAACGCAAAGTCTATGATAGACCGTGGGCTAGTGTATGTTGGAAACAAAAAAGTAGTAATAGCTCGTGGAGAGTTAAATGCAGATACAAAGTTTAGAACGATTAAAGTAGAGCGTCCAAAGATTATTTTTGAAAATGATGACATAATTGTTGTTGATAAACCAACTTATGTAAATTCAGATGAGATAGAACGTCAGTTTAAACCAGCAGTACTACTACATAGACTTGACCGTGAAACATCGGGTGTATTGATGCTTGTTAAAAACGAAGAGTTCCGTGAAAAGGCTATCAAAGAATTTCGTCAAGATAAGGTATATAAAGAGTATATTGCTTGGGTTGAGGGTATTATGAGTGAGCCTATTGAGGTTGACAAAGCTATATCAACACAAAAAAAGAACAATAAAGCATTCTCAAATGTCTCTCCCAAAGGAAAACCTGCAAGAAGTGAGTTTTTCCCAGACTTAGTAAGTGCAAATAAAACAAAAATCAAATGTATTATTCATAATGGACGTACACACCAGATTCGTGTGCACCTGCGTTATATTGATCACTCTATTGTTGGTGATGAACAGTATGGTGGGCGTCGTGCAAAACGAGTGATGCTTCATGCTCACAAAGTAAGACTTTTAGGAATGGAGTTTAATGCTCCTGAACCAAAAGAGTTTGTACACTTTCAATAGTGTGTCAGCAAGCCTTTGCTAAAATGCAAAAAAATATACACTAAAATAAATATTAAAAATAAGAGAGAAATATATGTTTGATACTTTAACAGACTCGTTTACAAATGCCATAAAAAAGATTCGTTTTCGTGATGATGAAAAAGCTTTAAGTAAAGCACTAGCTGAGTTAAAGAAAAATCTTTTAAAAGCAGATGTGAATCATAAAGTAGTAAAAGAACTCTTGACAAAAGTACAGTTACGTACAAAAGAAAAAGGTATAGGTAAAGATCAGTTTTTAGAGGCTATGCGAATTTCACTGACGGAACTTTTAGAGGTGAAAGGAAACAGAGGTTTTGTTTTTGCTCCAAATCCTCCAACAACAATACTTATGACAGGTTTGCAGGGTTCTGGTAAAACGACTACTACTGGTAAACTTGCAACTTATCTTAAAAATAAACAGAAGAAAGTTCTTGTAGTGGCAGCGGATTTACAGCGTTTAGCAGCAGTAGAACAACTCCGTCAAATTACAGCACAGATAGAAGTAGAACTGTATGAAGATGAGGCTACGAAAAATCCTGTAGAAGTTGTAAAAGCAGCAATGAAATATGCTCATTCTAAGATATTTGATGTTGTTCTTATAGATACTGCAGGACGTTTAGCTATTGATGATGAGTTAATGAGTGAGTTAGAAAATGTAAAAAAAGTTGCAAACCCTGATGAGGTATTTTATGTTGCAGATTCACTAACGGGTCAAGATGCAATAAGAACAGCGACAACTTTTAAAGAAAAAATCGGCATAGATGGTGTAATTCTTTCTAAATACGATGGTGACTCAAAAGGTGGTGTGGCACTAGGGCTCTCTTCTCAGGTAAATGTGCCACTGCGTTTTATTGGTAATGGTGAAAAGATGGAAGATTTAGAAATCTTTTTACCTGAACGTATTGTTAACCGTTTAATGGGTTTTGGTGATGTTGAAGGTCTAGCTGAAAAAACTGCTGATATAATTGATGAGAAACAGGCTAAAAGACTTACTAAAAAGATTCAAAAAGGAAAGTTCAATTTTAACGATTTCCTTGAGCAGATGGAATCGATGAAAAAGATGGGAAGTATGAGCTCTATCATGGGAATGATTCCAGGTATGGGCGGTATGAGTAAAGCAATTAAAGATTTTGATTTTGAAAACTCAGGTGAGCTAAAAAACATTAAAGCAATGGTTAGCTCAATGACAAAAAAAGAACGCGAAGAGCCAGATTTAATTAATAACTCGCGTAAACAAAGAATTGCAACTGGTTGTGGACTTACAATAGTTGAGATAAATAGAATGATTAAACAGTTTAAAAACGCAGGTAAAATGGCGAAAAAGTTCTCTGGTAAAAATGGTATGAAACAACTCCAATCAATGATGGGTGGTATGGGTGGACCTGCTGGAATGCAAGGACTTCCTAGATAGTATTGCTTTTTGAATGATTCTTCGCTATAATTCCACTATCGTAATAACTTCTGAAATAATCCCTCTGTGATTAGAAGGTATCTCGTTCTACGAGATATAAGACGCCAAATGGCGGTAAGAGGCACAATAAACTACTTGTATTTATTTACAAACTACATTTATTCTGCAAAAAATACCCCGAAAATATTTATAACTTAAAGGAAATACATGACAGTAATTAGACTTACTCGTATGGGAAGAAAAAAGAGACCATTTTATCGTTTAGCGGTAACAGATAGCCGTAAACGTAGAGATGGTGGTTGGATCGAACTTATCGGTCACTACAATCCAATGAATGAAGAGAAGACTCTTGTAGTTGATAACGAAAGATTAGATTACTGGTTAAGCGTTGGTGCTAAAATGAGTAGTCGTGTTAAAAAGATTACTGGTCGTTAGTCATGATTGCTAATTTTGTCGCACAATTTGCAAAACTTATAGCATCAAATCCTGATGACATAAG
>DQSP01000158.1 GCA_015663215.1 Sulfurimonas sp. | reverse complement strand
CATCAAATATATCTCTTAGTGCTTTTTCAAGAGGGCTAAGTGAGTCTTTAAGATTAACTAGCTTTAGTTCTATTTCAAGCTCACCTTTCTTAAGCCCTTCTATCTCTTTATTTATCCTAGCTTTACCTGCTTTTGTTCCTGCCTTACTAAGGCTACGCTGTGCTTCTATTATGAGTTTATTTTGCTCATTAAGCTCACTTGTAAGTGCTTGTTCCTGATGTAGGTATAAGGCTCTTTTCGATAGGTACTTAGTACCACCTGCGTTTATTTTGGATTGTAAAAGTAGTTGTTCACTTTTAAGTTTGTTTATATCTATCCCGTACTTTAAAGCTCTATCTAATTGTTTGTTTTGTTTTGCAAGTGAAGTTCCTGCACCTCCACCACCTTTGCTGTTTCTAGCCTTTTCTGCTTCTGAAAATTGCGTTTTAAGAGTATCTATCTTGATAAGGTCATCTTTAGTAAGTACACCTTTTTCTCTTATCTTCTGTATCTCTAGCTTGTGTGCTGCTAGAAAGTCTTTATGAGCCTTTGCATTTTCTATTTTAAGCTCTCTTGTCTTGTTTATCTGAGAAGTTATGGCTTCTGCTTTTTTCCGAGCCATGTCATTTTGTATCTTCTCTACTTTTAGAGATAGATTTATATTCTCAATTCTTAATTCGTTTTCTAACCTAGCTTTCTCTTCTTTTGTCACAGCTTTAGATATTTTATCTTTTATAGAAGATACTTTAATCTCACTATTTGCTTTTAGCCCTTCTATCTTGGTCAACTGACCTCTAGCTACTTGTGCTTGTATCATTACCGATGCTAGTTTCACGGCGGTATTTACTGCCTTACCCATTTCTGCGTTTAATGCTCTAGCACCATCTGCTCCCTTGTAAAGTGGGTCTGCTATCCCAAATAGGCTGTTTACTAATTTGTCGGCTTCATCTTTTGTCCTGCCTGCTTCTACATATTGATCATACAAGAGTGATACTTGTTTCCCTAACTCTTCACTTATATCTTTGTGTGTTTCTGTTAAGTGTGCAAGATGGTCGTTCATCTCCGCCCACTTCACAGATAGCATATTTGCTTTTTCGGTGGCTATTGTTTGGGTATCTACTGCTTCTTGCTGTTCTAGCGTTATGCCTTGAAGTTGTATCTTTTTTCTAACAAGAGTTGCGTTATGTAGTTCCTCTTTTTTTATCTTCTCTTTTAGTATCTCTAGCTCTTCTTTGCTAGAAGATGTCAATGCTTCCATAACCCCTTGTGTTGAGGATATGTACCTAAAAAATACATCCGATACTCCTACTCCACCCTTTTTATTGATGTCATCCATAGCTTGTCTGAATTGCTCTAATTTAGCTCTTGACTCGTCTATTTGTGTATTTATCGTAGCAGATGTCACCGCCTTACTTGCCTTGTCAAGACGTGCAAACTCTATAATCGTTGTACTTGTTGTTTTATTGAGCTTATCTAACGCTTCTTCCTGTCTATTTGTTACATATTCCCATGCTGTGAATGCAGCAGTCAAAGCAATGAGTATAGGATTGCTTAACGCTAACGACTTAAGGGATAAGCCTAATGCTCTAATCTTGCTTGTGTTGGCTACTGCAAGTCTTCCTTGTATTGTAGATGCTGCATTGTGTGAGTATACTGCTCCTGTAGCAACCTTTGTAGCTTTACCATAAAGGGAGATTGCTACTCTTAGCCCATAGTATGCCCCTGCTACTTTGATTGCCACCAATGATGTTTTTCCTAGAAGGGTGATTGTGTCTACAATCTCCTCTTTGTTTTTACTCATAAACTCAGATAGTTCCCTGATTTCAACTTTCATTGCGTCAAACATAGGCTTCTGAATTTTACCGAATAAGTCGTCCCACTCATTTTTGAACTGTGCCGTTGCTCCAGCCCATGAGCTGAATATGTCTGCCCCTGCGAGTTTTGCCTGTTCTAGCCCATCTATGACATATTTCACGACATCACCATGACGTGCTTTAATCTCTTTTATGCCTTCGTTAGTAACTCCGAATTGTTCCAACGCTCTTTTTAGCCCTGACTCCTTCATTTCGCCTGACAATGCACTATCAACTGTTTTTAGGAACTGCTGGAACTCTATCCCCATTGATGCGGCAATGACTGACATTCTTTGGGTAATTTCTCCAGTCTGCTCCAAAGACCCACCTAGTTTTAACACCTGTGGAGTAAGGAGCTTGAAAATTTGCAATGTTTCGCCAAATGAATGTGGTGTCTTGAGATTTATATCTCTCGCTATTTTTATCGCCTTGTTCGCTTCATTTTGGGCTAAAGCATATCTCTCTATCCCCGTTATGGTTTTCCCTTGTGAGTCAACATACGCTAAATTCTGTGAGATTAGGAGCTTAAGCCCTATAGTTTCCCTCTCTATTAGTTTATTGAACTCATGACCTGCCCCTAATGTTACATCATATCCATGTTTTATCGCATACGTAGCCACTAGGAGCGACTCTAGTCTTCTTATGTGCCTAACTATTGCATTAGAGGATTTACCAAAGACACTTTGCTGTATAGCTGTTTCTTTAGTAAGTTCTCTTGTTTCTCGTGATAGTTTGTTTGTGGATGCTCCTGCCCTTTTTTGTGCAAGTTCTAGCTTGATTAGCTCATTCTGTTGTGAGGTCATCGCCTTTGATGCTTTGGTTATTTCTGCCCGTAGAGCTTTCTGTTCATTAGATAATCTATTCTCTTCTCTCCCTACAGCAGAATACAATAGAGCTTTAGTGGTTGTAATCTCGGTTTTGATGGGTCGTCTTGAAGAAGGTGAAGATGCGTTGTCGTAACTCCATTGTAGCCTTTCTAGTTTTTGCTGGAGCTTTCCTATTTCGGCTATATCAGTCTTGATTGCCCCTGCGAGTATTCCTTTTTTGTCTACTTTGAAATTTTGTAAGTCATTTCCCACCTTTAAGGCTTTTTTAGATAGGTTTTCTATATTTAAAAGAGCTTCTTTAATACCTTTAGATAACTCATCTTTAAGCGACATTTTTAATATTAAGTCAGACATCGTTATCCTTTCTACTGATATTAAGTATTAGTATTTCTAGCCTTTGTATTATAGCGAAAATAAGCCGTGTTATCTTTATTTTCTTTTTCTTTGCCACAAATTGAAGGCTACTATAATCAAGACCACTCTTTACAGCTCCTGTCATTTCATTTGAGATATACTTCCATTGAGTTTGCATTCCCACAATTAGCAATACCGCTTTTTGTGCTTTACCGTTGATAAGAGGAGGGGACAGCTCTTCTGACAAAGGTTCTCCCATCTCTCTTAGGTTTGTAATCATACCTTGTATATCATCGTCATACAGCCACGTGATATACGCTGTGGCTAGTTTCCCTCAAAGGCTAAAGGGGTGAGCGTTCTACCCATTATTTGTTTTACCCATAAATGTAGCTCTCCCTCTTCGATACTGTCTGCATCTTCAATACCACGCTGTTCAATAAGAAAATCTATCAGAAGTTCTTGCTCTTCCATATCGAATATCTCATAATTTCTTAAGTCGAGTTGGTGAGTTTTCTGAAAATATTTGCGTTCTCCACGCTTAATACTTGTGTTTGTATTGCCTAATTGCTTTGTTTTAAATTTTACTGCAAGTAACTGTTCTACTCTTTTTGCTTCGTCGGCGTCTATCTTCTCTTGTGCGTGTATCATTGCTTCAAGAGCTTCTTTCGTTAGTGTTTCTTTTTGTTCTGTGTTCTTTTTTTCTTTTGCCATGTTGTTTTCCTTGTGTTAATTGTTTAGAAATGTTGTTTGGTAGGGGTACAACATAACAAGACCCCCTTTTTTTAATAAGTTGCTACGGTATTAGTGATAACCACTTTTAGCTTTTCTGTGCTTTCTGATGAACGAGAGGCACTCCAATCTACATCTATTACAACTTTCTCTCCTACTGTTTTAGGCTGTGTTTTAAAGTCAAACTGCACTTCGGGCATAATGTATGACAACTTATGCACTTTGCCGTCTATTGTCTGCTCATACCCTATTTCTAAAGACACTTTAGAATTGTTCACCATCTTTTCGTAAAGACCTACGTCAAAGACTGACTTTAGCTTACCTGAAACATCTGACTTCATAATTCCTACATCTTTCTTATTACACATTAAGTCTTCTGACTCTGTACCTCTATCTATTGTAATATCAAACTCGGATAACTTACAAAAGTCTGAACCACCTACTTTAACGTAAGTATAT
>DQSP01000175.1 GCA_015663215.1 Sulfurimonas sp. | reverse complement strand
TCAAACATGAGGGTGATGTAGTTATTGATGCTAATATCATTGCAACTGACGAGCAAGAGATTCTTATGATTGCTGAAAAAGGTATCGGTAAACGTACTGATGCTGGAGAGTATAGACTCACTAACCGTGGTGGATCTGGTGTAATAGCAATGAAGATGACGGCTAAAACTGGTAAGAATATCATCGGTTGTCTTATGGTAGATGAAGATATGGATATGATGGCACTTACAAAAAGTGGTAAAATGATACGAGTAGATATGCAAACTATCTCTAAATCAAGTAGAAATACTTCTGGTGTTTATATAGTAAAAGGTGATGATGTAGCATCAATTTCTCGTTGTCCAAAACAAGAAAAAGATGAAGATGAAACCGAAGAAGGCTCTGAGACACTAATACTGGAATAGTATTTGCTTAGTCTCTTTCAATAAAACAACGGGTAGCACTATGCACCCATTAAGGATATTGTATGAAATACCTATTAATCTTAGTAAGCATTCTTAGTGTTGCATCTTTAAATGCAGATAGATCAGATATGAAAACAGAAACTGTGCCAGCAAAAGTTCAAACAGTGACAGTACCAAGTACCTCTACAATCAATGTAAACTATCCAGCATGCACTAAAGATCATGTAAGTAATGAAAATCACGAACATGCACCTGTAGCAGTAGTTGCAGAAGTAAAAGATGTTGAAACACAAGCAGACGTACTTGCTGCAGAAGAAAAGATGCTTATAAGTGTTGTAGGACAAGGTGTAGCTCCTATGAACACTTCATCTCCTGCTCAAGCTTATGCTCTTGCAAAACGTGCAGCTGTAGCTGATGCTTATAGACTTATCGCAGAAAAAGTAAAAGGTGTTCGTATTGATGGTCAAGACCTCATTAAAAACATGATGGTAAAACGTTCAACTGTTCGTACTTCAGTAGCGGCAATGGTTAGAAATGCCAACATCGTTGAGACTACATTTAAAGAAGGACTTTGTGAAGTTGAGATGGAGATAGTGATATCTCACGCTCAGTTCAAGTAAGTCTACTTTTTCTTTTCTTTTCACTTGCCCTAAGTGCAAGTGAATACCTCATATCTTACAGATACCTCGTCAAAGATGCCACCCTTTATAATGAAACACTAAAAATCTCTCATGCTATGCAGAAATGTGATGGAAAACCTTACAATCCCATTATTTTTGAAACACGAGATGATAAAAATCTTAAAAAAATTCTTACAACAAACAACAAAGAGTTTATAGACTACATTCATAAACTAGGGCTTAGTATAGAGCATAATGATAAGACACAAAATTTTCAATACTCATCAACAACTATTCTCACACTTAAGACTACTTGCTTCAAAGTCGATTTTAATGATAATTTTGTTAGAATTTCACCATTAAAATAGGTACAAAGAAGTATAGGACATCAATTGAAAATTGCAATCGTTGAAGATGATATAAATATGAGAAAATCTCTTGAAATCGCTATGAGTGATTATAAAGAGTTTGAAGTTCAAACATTTAAACATGCAAAAGATGCACTTAAAGGGCTTAATAATAGCTTCGATTTAGTTATTACAGACATCAATATGCCTGGAATGGATGGGATAGAGTTAGTAAAAGAGCTGGGTGGTCGCTATGAAGTCATCATAATGACAGGAAATGCGACACTCTCAAAGGCTATAGATTCTATACACCTAGGTGTTAAAGACTTTTTACTTAAACCTTTTGATGTTGACACTCTTATTGGTGCTATTAAACGCGAAAGCAAAGTGCAAACTGTTCAAAAAAAAGTAACAACAAGCAAAACTAAAAAAAGCACTACTGGTTTTCTTGGTAAGAGTGATGCACTTAGTAAAGTTTTAAATATAGCTGACAAAGCATGTAAAACAGATGCAAGTATTTTACTCTTAGGTCAGAGTGGTGTAGGTAAAGAGGTTTTTGCTTCATACATTCATAAAAACTCACCTAGGGCAAAAAAGCCATTTATCGCAATCAATATGGCAGCGATTCCTGAGAACCTCATAGAGAGTGAACTTTTTGGTTTTGAAAAAGGTGCGTTTACTGATGCGAGTGAAGCAAAAGCGGGTCAGTTTGAGTTAGCAAATGGTGGTACTCTTTTTTTAGATGAGATTGGTGAGATGCCTTATGGCGTTCAAGCTAAACTTTTACGTGCCTTACAGGAAAAAGAAGTACGTCGTCTTGGTGCATCTAAAAGTATAAAAATAGACATCAGAGTAGTATCAGCTACAAACGCCAACATTGATGAGAAGATAAAAGATGGTCTATTTAGAGAAGATTTATACTACCGTTTAAACACCATACCTCTTCACATTCCTCCTCTTAAAGAGAGAAAAGATGAGATACTACAAATCGCAGAAGCGACTTGTAAAGCAAACTGTGAAAAATATAGTTTTAATTTAAAAGTGTTTTCAACTGAGGCAAAGTCCGAGTTACTTGACTACAACTGGCCAGGAAATATTCGAGAACTTATCTCTGTAGTTGAACGTTCAGTAATTTTAAGTGAAACAGATGAAATACAAAAAGATGAACTTTTTTTAAATGTCAGAAAATAAAATATAGGAAAAAATATGAGTACAAAAAAAT
>DQSP01000133.1 GCA_015663215.1 Sulfurimonas sp. | reverse complement strand
CAGTCCTTTCTCGTGCAAAACGCGAGCACTCAGAACTTATGGTTGAGAAAGAAGCTTTAAAGATGGAAAAGACTCCTGCAAATGAGAAACGTCTTCTTGAGATAGAAAAAGAGTTAGCAGATGTGTCAGAAGAGGTTCAAAAACTTACATCTCAGTTTGAGATGGAAAAAGAGGTTTTTGAGAAAATATCTTCTATAAAAGGAGAGATAGAAGCAAAACGCAGAGAAGCAGAACAGGCTAAAGCTGCAAGTGACTTTAACAAGGCAGCAGAGATAGAGTATGGAGATATTCCAAAACTGCTTGAAGAAGAAAAAGTTGTAAACGAGAACTGGGAAAAACTTCAAGCTGAAGGTACACTCCTAAAAAATAGTGTAGATGAAGATGCTATCGCAGGTGTGGTGTCGCGTTGGACCCATATACCGGTAAATAAAATGCTTCAATCTGAACAGACAAAAATTCTTCATGTAGAAGAGGAGTTAAACAAAACTGTTATAGGTCAAGGTCGTGCTACTCATGCAGTCTCGCGTGCTATTAAACGCAACAAAGCAGGTTTAAGCGATACAAACTCGCCTATTGGTAGTTTTATGTTTCTAGGACCTACTGGTGTTGGTAAAACGCAGACAGCTAAAACATTGGCTAAATTTTTGTTTGATAGTGAAGATGCACTGATAAGAATAGATATGAGTGAGTATATGGAGAAACATTCTGTATCGCGTTTAGTAGGTGCAGCACCTGGTTATGTTGGATATGAAGAGGGTGGACAGCTTACCGAAGCCGTTCGTCGTAAACCATACTCAGTAATACTCTTTGATGAGGTGGAAAAAGCACACCCAGATGTTTTTAATATGTTACTGCAAGTTTTAGATGATGGGCGTTTAACTGACAATAAAGGTATAACAGTTGATTTTTCTAACACAATTATTATCCTTACATCAAATATAGCAAGTGATAAAATTATAGAAAATGAAGCAGGAAAAGAGCTTGATGAACTTGTAATGCAAGAACTAAAAATGGCATTTAAACCAGAATTCTTAAATAGATTAGATGATATTGTGATATTTAATGCACTTGGTGCAGAAGAAATAGTAGGAATTGTGGATATTTTCTTTGAAGATATTGCGAAGAAAGTAAAAGATAGAGATATTACACTCAGCCTCTCTGCTGAGGCTAAAGCATATATTGCAGAAGCTGGATTTGACCCTATTTATGGTGCAAGACCTCTTAAGCGTGCACTATATGAGATAGTTGAAGACAAACTAGCAGATCTTATTTTAGGTGGAGATGTTGTTGAGGGCTCAAATGTAGAGTTTATAAAGGAGAATGAGGAGATAGAGGTTAGAGTCTCTTAACCACACTTTAAGTAATATTTTTGTATTATTTCGAACTTAATTTTACATAAGGATATGTCGTGAAAAGAACATACCAACCCCATTCAACACCAAGAAAAAGAACTCACGGTTTTAGAGCACGTATGGCTACTAAGAACGGTCGTAGAGTTTTAAACCGTAGAAGAGCTAAAGGTCGTAAAAGATTGTCAGTTTAGGCGGATTTTACACACTGAAACTCCATAAGGAGTTTCAATATGTATATAACAAAGGAAAAAACCAGCACTCAAACAGTGTTGTACTTTTTTACCTTCCTCACACTGGAACTCATAAAGTAGGATTTACTGCAACGAAGAAACTTGGAAATGCCGTTAAACGCAACCGAGCAAAACGTCGTATGCGAGCACTATTTCGTGAACACTCCAAAAATCTCAAAGATGGCTCTTATGTATTTGTTGCAAAAGTCGGTCTCTTTGACTCATCTCATGAAAAACTTCAAAATGATTTTATAAAAGTATTAAAAAATGCGAAAACTTTTACTTAAACTTTTATGGCTTTATCAGAAGTTTTTTACCCTCATTGGCTTTGGTTCATGTAGGTATTATCCCACTTGTAGTGAATATGCACGATTAAATTTTGAAAATAACTCAATTTCAAGTGCGTTTTACCACTCTTTTACTAGAATACTACGTTGTAATCAATTATTTGATGGAGGAATAGAGCATCCTTTGCTTTATAAGCTCCACTGTAAGCCTACAGAGTTAGATGTAGGAAGTATAAAATATTGGCTGGTTCCAAATAAAAAGAACCAACATTACATAATAAAAAATTTTTCATATAAAGGGTAATTTGTGCTAGACAAAATGTCACCAAATCAAAGACTAATAGTAGCTGTACTGTTGTCAGTAATTTTTTTCGTAGGGTATACAGCGATTTTTCCACCAGTAGAACCAGAAGTAGTAGAAGATACTAAAGTTCAAACAGTAGTACAAAGCAATAGTGCTCAACGTGGCACACAAGCAGTGTCTAATATAAATGTAGAAGCAGAGGCTGGACATATAATATCAGCATCAGAGACTACAAGTTCTAATGATCTTGTAACCGTTGCAACTGAGAACTTCATACTAAAACTAGATACACTTGGACGTATCTCTTCTAAAGAGTTACTTCAAGAGAAGTTTAGAGATAAAGAAGATAATCATGCACAGCTTGTACCGTTAAATGCTACTAAACCATTATATATTAGATTTATGGATGAGAGCTTAAATAAAGAGGCATCATCAGTAGCATATACGACTAGTATTAAGGAAGTAAATCTTGATGGAAGTGCAAAAACTGTAACACTTACTCAAAAACTTTCATCATTAACAGTAACTAAAAAATTAACATTTTTTGAAGATAGTCACTATGATGTAGAGATTTCTCTAAGTCAAGACAAGCGTTACTTTGTATACTTAGGACAGCGTCCTCGTGTAAATGCAGATGAGCAGATGATGACAGTTGTTGGGGCAATGGTTTATACCGATGATGAAATTGTAACTATCATAGCTGATGGTGATGCTGAGGGGCGTAAGTCTTTTTCAGGTGTGGAGCTTATT
>DQSP01000199.1 GCA_015663215.1 Sulfurimonas sp. | reverse complement strand
TCTACGAAAATGTGCCTATAACTAGAACTCTCTTGTAGTCGCTGAAGTTGGTGTTATTTTTAACTAAGGACTTAGCTATTTTACTATAGTTTTATGCGACATTAATGATTTCAACTTGAATAGACTTAAACGCGGCCGTCATGATGAGGACATCGCTCTTGTCACCAAAAACATTGTTTAGTTTTGAGTCTTCATGATGAAAAGTAGTGTAGAGAGTCTTTGGGCGAACCTTATCTGTAAACTTCACTCTTAGTGGATTTGTTTGACCAAACTCTGTTTTGAGTATTACTTTTTCAGTTGTAAAATCAGCTGCATCATCATTATGCACGAGTAATAAATCTTCAGTGTAGCGTTTAGCTAGTTTCTCTGTGTACTTTGTTTGTGCTGAGTTGTTATAGTGAGCCATCGCACGACCTGTTGTAAGGTGGTAACCTTTGAGTTTCTTGTTTAGTATTTCTTCTACCATACCTGAGAGCTCATAGCCGTGGTATCTAAACGCACCGATTCCATCTTGTGTTCTAAAGTCTTCACGGTGAAGGACTGGAGTACCTGTTCCATCTTCTTTTATAGGCCATGAGATTCCTGCTTTTTCATTGTCGCGAAGCACTTTGTAAGAGGCACCAACAAATCTATTTGTCGCAGTTTTACAAACATCATTCCATATATCTTCAGAAGTGTTAAAGTCGTAACCACCACCCATCTTTTCATCAAGAAGTTTAATGATTTCCCAGTCATCTGGAAGGTCTGACTTCACTAGAGGAGTAGAAAGATGTACTTTTCTCATGGCATTTATGTATACACCAGTTTTTTCGTATATAGACTTCACACCTACAACTATGTCAGCACGTCTTGCAATATCTGTCATAAAAAGTTCTTGAACAAAGATAAGTTCTACATTTTCAAATGCTTTTTTTATCTTGTTAAGATTTGGATGAATGTGAGTTAAATCTTCACCGATGTTAAGCACACCTTTGATAGTTCCATCAATCATTCCATCAACAAGTTGAGGAGTCATAAGACCAACTTCACGTGGCGCTTGATAATCTGGTGCATAGTATGGAAGCATACCCATGTCACATACACCCTGAACATTTGTCTGTCCACGAAGAGGCATAACACCAGCTCCATCTAAACCAATGTTACCAGTCATAAGTGCAAGGTGAACGATAGCCATAACAGCATAAGAACCATCAACATGTTCTGTAATACCTAATCCCCAAAGAATTAAAGACTTTTTACTTGCATACTCACGAGCGATTTTAGGAAGCATATCTGCAAGATACTCAAAACCTTCAACTTCTCTAAAAAACTCAGGATTAGCATAAGGGTCAGCTAAAATATTTTCTTTAAAATGTTCCCAGTTTTTCGTTCTTTTTTCAATAAAATCAGGAGCATACAGCTCTTCAGTAATGATAGTATGAGCTATCATATTTAAAATCAGTAAGTTAGACTCATGTGGAGCGACTACTTTGTACTTTGAAAATTTATGTAATTTTATCTCACGTACATCAAAACAAGCTATACCCGTACCAGCTTGTGCCGCTTTTATCATACGGTTTGCAACGATTGGGTGTGCTTCAGTTGTGTTTGAACCCATAACTATCATAAACTCAGTTTTATAAATGTCGTCAAATGGATTTGATGCAGCACCCTCGCCAATAGTCAAACGCATACCCTTCAGAGATGGAGAGTGACAAACACGAGCACAGTTGTCAACATGGGGAGAGTTAAGTGTGTAACGAGTGAACTTTTGGAAGTAGTATGCAGACTCACAAGAGCTTCTTGCCCCACCGAGTGAACATACAGATTTTCTACCATATTTTGATTGAATGTCTTTAAGTTTCATCGCACCTGCTGTTGTAGCATTTTCTACATCAGACTCGTACCATGTGTCATCTAAGTCTATAAGTGAGTCAGCAATAGCTTCTTTAATTTCTGGGTTTTTCTCTAAAAAAGTTTTACGAATACGAGGTTTTAGAATACGTGCTTTTGAATCAACAAAATCAAAGCCGTATTTTCCTTTTACACAAAGGTTACCCTCAGATGTAGCACCATCAGGATGAGCAAATATTTTCTTGATTTTATTCTCTTTTACATCAACATGAGCTGCTATATCGCAACCCACACCACAGTATGCACATACACTATCGATTGTAACTATATTTTCATTTTCCATTATTAGTAACTCACCTATTTAAAAATTTTAAAACTACTCCCATGTAGGAGAACAGTATTAAAATTTCAGTACAACCGATTAAGAGAGGGAGTTTACTATTTTTTCTCTTAAAAAACTTGGAAGTAGATTGAGAAGTCGAATGATTAAGTAAAACCGAAAGGGAAATATATACTCGCGTTTGTTCTTCTTGATGGCTTTAACAATTTTAGCAACTCCAACATTGGTTTCAAGTATAAAAGGCATGTTAAACTCATTTTTATCTGTGAGTTCGCTCTTAATAAAGCCGGGTAAAATATTTACAACCTTTATACCATACTTATTATACTTATATCGAATTCCTTCTGCGTAGGCATTTAAAGCACGTTTAGAAGAAGAGTAGATTTTAGAACTTGGCATAGAAATAAGTGAAGCAAGGGAAGAGATAAAAACTATCTTGCCACTTTTTTGTAATTTAAAAAGTGGTAGTAAAACTTCTAAAATAGCATGGTTTGAGAGTACATTTACACGGTAGAGATTTTCAAACTCTTCGATAGTCGGAATGTTATCACTATCAGAGGAGTGTCCAAGTGATATGCCTGCGTTTAGTATGACCATATCCAGAGAAGTAATTGTTTTGATTTTTTCTTGTAGCGGTTGAAAGTCACTTACATCTGCGATGATAACTTCTACACTTTTACATAACTCAAAAAGTTCACTACGAAGAGCATAAAGTTTATCTTCTCTGCGTGCTAGTAAAATGAGTTCATTATCAGGTTTTGCATATTGACGAGCAAGCTCTGCTCCTAAACCTGAACTAGCACCAGTAATGAGAATTTTCATAAGGAAACTTACACTATCCTAATCATAACAGGAGTAGCATTTACAAAGTCTTGTGATTCTAGTTCTTTTATGAGTTTTTGAACATCTTTTTCTAAGGCGATATGCGTCGAAATAAGAAGATTTGCAGAACTTGGAGTTGATGGACGCTGTAACATTGTCTCAACTGAAATCTGATTCTCTTCAAAGAGTTTTGTAACACGTGCTAAAACACCAGTACGGTCTGAAACATTTATGCGTAAATAGTACTTTGAGTTAATATCATCAGATGATTTTAGAGTAAGTTTATCCCCTTCCATCGGTCTGTTAAACCCAAGCATAGGAGTTGACTTTCCACTTCTTGCGATGTCTATGATGTTTGCTACAACAGCAGAAGCAGTTGCATCGCCACCAGCACCAGGACCATAATAAAGAG
>DQSP01000085.1 GCA_015663215.1 Sulfurimonas sp. | reverse complement strand
TGTTCAAAACTCCATATGGCTAACTACTATTATAGCTATGTTTTGTAAAGTAAGTGAGATTGATAATGTTGATTTTGAAGTTTTGTGAAGAAATGGTGTCAAGAGAGGGACTTGAACCCTCGACCCCCGGCTTATGAGACCAGTGCTCTAACCAGCTGAGCTACCGTGACATCTTTAAGAGGGTGGAATTATAGCCACAAAAAGCTTTTATTTTCCTTTGTTTGTAGAAATATAATGTAGTTTTGAAAATTTAATGAAAAGAGCTAGAATATTTCTTCTCAAGAAAGAGAAGAAAGTAAAAGTTAATATTATAGACCAATGGATCATCCTCCTCCATTTTCAAAAATTATATTTGTTCGTACCATGTGTATAAACTGTTTGTTATAATCAATACTATGTGAGTCAACTTTCATAAGAATCCCTTGATTTTGAGTAAAGCACGAAGTGCTTAAGGTTGATAAACAAGAACAATATGTAACTACAATTAAAGTATAGCAATTAGTGTTCACAAATTGATTACATTAAACCTATTATGGTAAAATCGCATTTATAAAATAAATATCATATAATGAAAGAGGTTACAATGAATTTTCAACCACTTGGAAACAGAGTTTTAGTAAAACGTGTAGAAGAAGCAACAACAACTGTGTCAGGGATAATCATTCCAGACAATGCAAAAGAGAAACCTGCTCGCGGTGAGGTAGTTGCAGTTAGTAAAGAAGTAGAAACAATTGCAAATGGTAATGAAGTTTTATTTGGTAAGTACTCAGGAAACGAAGTTTCTTTTGATGGGACAGACTATGTTGTACTTGATACAGAAGACATTTTTGGAATAATAGGATAATTTGATGGCAAAAGAAATAATATTTTCAGATACGGCTCGTAATGCCCTCGCTCGTGGTGTTGAAAAACTAACAGATGCAGTAAAAGTGACAATGGGGCCTCGTGGTCGTAATGTGCTTATCATGAAAAGCTATGGTGCTCCAGTTCTTACAAAAGATGGTGTTTCGGTTGCTCGTGAAGTTGAGCTTAAAGACCCACTTGAGAATATGGGTGCGCAACTTGTAAAAGAAGTAGCATCAAACACTGCTGATGAAGCTGGTGATGGGACGACAACTGCAACAGTTCTTGCAAACGCCATCTTCTCAGAAGGTCTTCGTAACATTACAGCCGGTGCAAACCCTGTTGAAGTGAAACGCGGTATGGATAAAGCTTGTGCTGAGATTTTAAAAAATCTTACAAATTCAGCTAAAGAAGTAAATGGTAAACAAGACATCGCTCAAGTTGCTACTATTTCTGCTAACTCTGACACTAACATAGGTGATATGATCGCTGAAGCTATGGATAGAGTTGGTCAAGATGGTGTTATCACAGTTGAAGAGGCTAAAGGTATTTCTGATGAGCTTGATGTTGTTGAAGGTATGCAGTTTGACCGTGGTTACTTAAGCCCATACTTCATCACTAACCCTGAGAAGATGGTAGCTGAGATTGAAAACCCTTGGATTCTTTTATATGATAGTAAAATCTCTTCACTAAAAGACCTTTTACCAGTTTTAGAGCAAGTTCAGAAAACTTCTCGTCCACTTCTTATCATCGCTGAAGATGTAGAGGGTGAAGCACTTTCTACTTTAGTAGTAAATAAACTTCGTGGTGTTTTAAACATATCTGCTGTAAAAGCTCCAGGTTTTGGTGATAGACGCAAAGCTATGCTTGCTGATATCGCTGTTCTTACTCATGGAACTGTAATAAGCGAAGAGACTGGTCATACTTTAGAGGGTGCTACTATCGAGATGTTAGGTCAAGCAGCTCGTGTAGTTATAGACAAAGACAATACTGTTATCGTTGATGGTGCAGGGCTTGAAGAAAATGTTAAGAACCGAATATCTGAGATAAAAGTTCAGATAGAGACAACTTCTAGCGAATATGACAAAGAAAAACTTCAAGAGCGTTTAGCAAAACTTAGTGGCGGTGTTGCTGTTATAAAAGTTGGTGCTGCGACTGAGACTGAAATGAAAGAGAAAAAAGACCGTGTTGACGATGCACTCTCTGCTACAAAAGCAGCAGTCGAAGAGGGAATCATCATCGGTGGAGGGGCAGCTCTTGTTCGTGCCGCTTCAAAAGTAAGCATAGAGCTAGATGGTGACCAAAAAATCGGTGCTGAGATTATCCTTCGTGCTATTACAGCACCAATGAAGCAGATAGCTCAAAATGCAGGCTTTGACACAGGTGTAGTAGTAAATACAGTAGCAACAGCTGATAGCGATACTATTGGGTTTAATGCTGCAAATGGTGAGTATGTAGATATGTTTGAAGCAGGGATTATTGACCCACTTAAAGTAGCTCGTGTTGCGCTTACAAATGCGACTTCAGTAGCATCCATGCTTCTTACAACTGAAGCTGCTATATATGAGATACCAGAAGAGTCTGTAGCTGAGATGCCTCAACAGATGGGTGGGATGCCTGGTATGGGGATGTAATTGAAGATAGACAATCCATTTGAATCAGGTCATATAAAAAACTACTTACTGCTTTATGCAAGTATTGTAGTTATTATGATTCTGTTTTTTATCGCTAGTTCTTTTTTTAATGATATAGAAGATGTTACTACAAAAGTTTTTAGTACAGAGAAGAAAAAAAGTGAAGATAAGGCTAAAGCAGATGAAGTAGTAAAAGAGACTACTCCAAAGTTTAAGCTCTTAGATAAAGCTTATTAAAATTATTATTTAGTGACGATATAAAGCTGCTCATGTCCTAAACGTTTTAAAATATCCATAACACTTACAAAGTCTTGAAATTTCGATTCTTTGTCACTTCTAAGTATAACTGTTTGAGATTTCTCAACAGATGAGAGCTTTTTCTCTAATGTTGCTAAATCTACTTTGTCTTTGCCAAAGAACATCTCACCCTTTGCGTTTACATACACTGTCACTTCTTTTTTTGTATCTTCTTTATCTGTTGCTTTTGCCTCAGGAAGATTTACAGGAATGACACCCTGTTTTATAAATGTAGCAGTTGTAAGCACCATAACAAGTAAAACAAGCATGATGTCGATAAAAGGGATGACATTTATAGAGTCAAACTTTTTATGACTTTTTTTACACTTTGCCATGCTTCTCTTCTGCCTCGTGCGCTACATCAAACTTTGTTAAAATTCTTTCTGCCTTACGAAGTGTTATAGTGTAAGCAATAATGGCAGGCATTGCAACTACAAGACCTGCCGCAGTAGCTTTAAGAGCTAAAGCAAGTCCAACCATAATCTTTTTAGCATCAACTGCACCGACATCACCCATGCTATAAAATGTTATCATAATCCCTACAACAGTTCCAAGAAGTCCAACATAAGGAGCATTAGTACCTATGGCACTAAGAACTCCAATGTTATCTGTCAAGTCAAGATCCAGATTATCTCTATACTCGTAGTCCTCTGTTCTTACACTCTTGTAAAACATCATACGCTCTATAAACAGCCATAATGTAACTACACTCATAAGACCAAGTAGCCCCATAACTCCATAATCTAGTGCCTGTTCAGCAATTTCTAAAACAGTTGATTCTTGCATATATTTTCCTATATTTTTTATTTAAATTTTAATTCTACAGTTGTACCTATATTAGGTTTAGACATAAAACTAAGTGCTATCTCATTTTTATCGCAAAATCTTCTTACCATACTCAGTCCTATTCCAAAACCTTGCATATTTTTATTTGACTGATAATATTTATCAAATATCCGTAAAAGTTCTACTTCGTCCATCCCTATCCCATAATCACGGATAGTTAAAGTTTTCTCATTGATGTTAATATCTATTGTTTTTGAATCAGGCGAGTATTTTACCCCATTATCAACAATATTGTCAATCACTTTAGCAAGACCTTTTTTATCGTTTAAAATTGTCAAGGAACTACAAGTCATATTAAAGTCAATATCTGGGTATATCTTGTTTAAAAAAACAACTCTTTCATTCAGCAATTCAACTAAATCAAACTGCTCACGAATCACCTCATCACTCTGTTTTTTAATAAGATAATCAAGCTCGTTGTAACGCTCTTGCAACATTTCACAAGCACTATTTATACGTGCTAATCGTTTTTGACTCTTTTCATCTATGAGTGATTTATTTAGCATTTGAGTATTTGTTTTTATCGTGCTTATAGGAAGGTTGAGCTCATGAAGTGTCTCTTTTGAGAGGTTTCGTAAATTGTTTACATATTCGACTAAAGGGTCTATCGCTAGTTTTGAGATAAAAGCACCAGAGAGGATTATAAAACAGGCAAAAACGATTACTAAAAGGTAAATGTTTTCAACTCTTAAAACACTGAAAAAATAATATGAAAAACCTATAAATAGGCTTACTGTGATAAAGTAGTAAACAAAAATATTTAAACGCAGACTAATAAACAAGCTTATACCCTACCCCACGAATATTTTCAATACTAAGTTCAGGCAAGAGTTGCTTGAGTCTATTCACATACACACGAATAGCACCATCACTTCCACTCTCATTAAAATTCCACAACTCTTCATATATCAGTTCTTTTGTAACAGTAGCATTTACATACTTCATAAAAAGGACTAAAAGGAGATACTCTTTTTTAGATAATTCTAATGTATTTCCTTTATAAGAGATACTTTTATGGGTTATATCGTGTCTTAATTCTCCAACTTCTATTGCTTCTTTTGGTTTAGAGCGTTTTAGTAGTGCCCTTAAACGTAGTAGCAGTTCATCATTATCAAATGGCTTACAGAGGTAATCATCAGCACCACTGACAAAAGCTTTTTGAAGTGTCTCTTTGTCTTTATGAGAGGTCAAAAAAATAGCTGGTGTATTATCTTCAGATACTCTTAGTTCCCTAAGAAGGGAAAGACCATCAATCAAAGGTACATTTACATCTAGTAGATATAAATCAAACTTTTCCTCATAAATTGTACTAAGGGCATCTTGTCCATTCACACAGAGTGTCGTCTCGTAGCCATCATCTTCTAGTAAGTCTGCTAATGTCTCACCAAAGAGAGCATCATCCTCTAGTAGAAGTATTTTAGTCGACACTCTCAATAGCCCATGATAAAGTTTCACCTGCATACATTGGTACTACACCTGAGTAGTTTGCAGGAACGACGAAAGGACGCTCCTCAAGTGTTATCTCTTTAAACTCAGGACAGATTCCATAAATACTTTGTGCATTATCACTTATAAATGCTTGAAGATTATCAAGTTTTCCAAACTGGTCAAATATTTCACAAAGAAGTTGTAATGCGATAGGAGCAGTAAAGACACCTGCTGCACAGCCACACGACTCTTTTTTGTGCTGAGGATGCGGTGCAGAGTCACTTCCAAACATCACTTTTGGATGTGCTTCAAGGGCCACTGAAAGAAGTGCATCTAAATCCTCTGGACGCTTAGCAATAGGCTTACAAAAAAGGTGCGGTTGCATCATGCCTCCTACTACATCATCAAGTGTTAAAATGAGATGATGCACAGTAATTGTCGCATAAAGGTTCTCATACTTATCAAGCATTGCAACTGCTTCTTTAGTAGTAATATGCTCCATGATTATCTTTAATTTAGGGAAGTTACTTGCTAAAAGTTCATAGATAGACATAAACTCAGCCTCTCTATCCATCACAAAACCATCAGTCTCGCCATGAACACACAAAGGAATCTCCATATCACTCATCGCTTGAAGTGTTACTCGCATCTCTTCAATGTTAAAAGAACTTACCCCACCCTCTGAGTTTGTAGTAATTCCAGCAGGATATAGCTTTATAGCTGTTATCTCATCTGCAACTGACTCCAAAAAAGCTTTGTCATAGTTCTTATAAAAGAGTGTCATATATGGTTCAAAGTAGTCATTTGGAACCGCTGCCATAATGCGTGCTTTATAGGCAATAACATCTGCTTTATTTTCAACTGGAGGCACAAGATTTGGCATAACGACAGCCCCGCTAAATGAGTAAGCTGAAAGTGGTGCAACATTTTGAAGCATCACTCCATCACGAAGATGGAGGTGCATATCTAATGGCATTAGAAGTGTGTGTGTTTTCATATATTTGTCCCTTTATAGTGAGTTTTTTGCTTGAAGTATCAAGTCATTTATAGCTTTTTCATAAACTTTTGCTTCTTCTTCTATAGTAGACTCAAAACGAGTTACTAAAACTGGTGTAGTGTTTGAGGCACGAACAAGCCCCCAACCATTTTCAAAGTTAATTCGAACACCATCAACATCGATGATGTCTTTTATGGTAGGAAAAGATGCAGGTGGCGTTTGAAGAAGTTCTTTTACACGAGCGATGATTTTAAACTTCTCTTCTTCTGTAGTTTCTACTTTTAACTCTTCGGTAGAGTAGACAAGTGGAAGTTTTGCAAGTTCTGCATCTAGATCTATTCCATCGTGAACAAGTTCTAACATTCTAAGAGTAGCATAGATAGCATCATCATAACCGAAGTAGCGATTTTTGAAAAAGATATGTCCACTTACTTCACAAGCGAGGTCCGCATTTGTCTCTCTCATCTTTACTTTGAGGTTTGAGTGCCCTGTTTTGTACATGATAGCATTACAGCCACGGCGAGTTAGTTCATCATACATTACTTGAGAACATTTCACTTCACCGATGACAGTTGGCTTATCCATCTTCATAGAGTATAAAAGAGCCATCATATCGCCCTTGATGTTGTTCTTATGTGTAAGAACAGCGATACGATCAGCATCACCATCATAAGCAAACGCGATGTCACCATCAGTTGCTAGAAGTTTTTTAATGTCTACTAGGTTATGCTCATCACTTGGGTCTGGGTGGTGGTTAGGAAAAGTTCCATCAGGATCAACATAAATTCCTTTTGTTTTAAGCTCTAAACGCGAAAATATATCTTCAGTCACAACACCAGCAACACCGTTACCACAGTCATAAACTATCTTTGTGTCCATTGCTTTTAAATGTTGAAATTCACTTACTAAAAAGTCTACATATCTACTTACTGCATCTATTTTAGTCACTTCGCGTTTAACATCTGCTGGCATAGCCATAGCTTCACACTCTCGCCCTAAAGCATAGATATCATCACTAAAAAATGGAGCTTTGTCTACAGTCATCTTAAAACCATTATATTCACTTGGATTATGTGAACCTGTTATCATTACAGATGCTGAGGGAGTTACACTACTCCCATTTACATCCCACTCATGATAGTTAGTAAAGTAGTTTACAGGAGTAGGAACAAGTCCCATATCAAGAACTTTTTTCCCACCAGCGTTTAGACCACGAGTAAGATACTCAAAAAGTATAGGGGAGTGACTTCTTGCATCATAACCAACAGCAACATACTCGCCTTTTATCTTCGATGCTAATGCAAACCCGATACGAACAACACTTGCTTCATTTAACTCTTTTTCATATATTCCACGTATGTCGTATTCTCTGTAGATGCTCATCTGTTTTCCTAACTTTTATTTAAAATTATAAATGAAATAATACAGTTAAAAAGATTAAAATAAAGAATTATTCTTTATTTTTTCGTTTATCTTTTTTCGAATACAGAGCCTTTCTCTTCTCTTCTATCCTCTTTTTTATTCTATTGATTTTCACCAGTTCTCTATCTTCTGACTTATGATTATATCTTCAACTTCTTCCCCTATCTTTACAGACAAAAGTTCAGACTTTTTCATTGCTAATATTTGAGAAGGAAAGATACTTCTGTATCCTGATATCAAAAAGCTTATCACTGCACTTAATGCTGCATAGTGTGCTATGTCTATTCCAAAAAGTTCTACTGCCATGATAGTTGCGGCTATTGGTGAGTTAGTAGTTGCTGAGAGTACACTCACAAAACCTAAGGCTGCAAAAAGTGTAACATGCTCCGGAGATACAATAGTTCCGAAAGTATGTCCACTTGTCGCTTCTATGTAAAATATAGGAGTAATAACCCCACCACTACCATCAGAGGCAAGAGACGATGATGTAAAAAGAGTTTTTAAAATAAAGGTGTACTAATGAACATCTTCTATTAGAGGGATAGTAGGATTGAGTGTTTGAGCGATGGTATCTAAAC
>DQSP01000159.1 GCA_015663215.1 Sulfurimonas sp. | reverse complement strand
TCTATTATGTTGTAATTTTGTAATATCGGCAAAATATTATCTAAAAAGATACTTGTTTTAAAAGGTTTTAATTGAAGTGCTGAGATTTTAAGTGCATAAAAACTCAAAAGTTTATCTTCTGCCTTTTGCGCAGTTGTGACAATAATCTCTTGATAAGGGTTGATCTCTCTAATCTTTTTAATAAGATTTTCAATATTCATGATACTAGAACTTGAATCTACTATTACTAAGTCATATTCATGTATTTTTAGATAGCTAATACCAATAATGGCATCCACTAGTATCATCAACAGTTGAAAATACTTTTTTTAAGAGTGTAGTAATTGTTGTCAAAAAATCTTGATTCTCATCGATATACAAAAGAGATAAAGGTTTAGAGAGAAGTAAAAAGTCTTTTAGTTCTGCCATATTACAATCCATACATTGGTTTTTATTTATTGTAGCAGGTTAAAGTTAATTTATTTTTACAGGAGGAAAGTATTTAGATAAAGAGAGAGTTATAACAGTAAAGTATCTCTACTTTACTGTTATAAATTATACTGGCTTAACAGTTACACCATATTTTTCTTCAGCAGTTGTACGTGCTTCAAGATGGTAGTTTTTGATTTCGTTAAAGTTAAGGTATTTGTATATAGCTTCTTCTTTACCAGCAATTTTAGCAGGTACAAAATCCATATACTCTTTAACTGTAGGAATTTTTCCAAGTTTAGCACACAGTGCTGCAAGCTCTGCAGAACCAAGATAAACCTGAGTACCTTTACCTAGACGGTTATTAAAGTTACGAGTTGATGTTGAGAAAACTGTTGAGTTTTCACGAGCGGATGCTTGGTTACCCATACATAAAGAACAGCCTGGAACTTCTGTAGTTGCCTCTATAGCTTTGTAAACATCGTAGTAACCTTCATTGATTAGTTGTTGCTCGTCCATTTTTGTTGGTGGAACAATCCAAAACTTCTCAACATTATGTTTACCCTCACCTCTCATGATTTCACCAGCAGCACGGTAGTGACCAACATTAGTCATGCAAGAACCTAAGAATACTTCATCAAGATGAGTACCCGCTACTTCAGATAAAAGCTTAACATTATCTGGATCATTTGGACATGCCAAAATTGGTTCAGTAATAGTATTTAAATCAATCTCTATAACTGCTGCATATTCTGCATCAGGATCTGGTTTCATAAGAGTAGGATTAGCTAACCAATCTTCCATTTTACTAATACGACGTTCTAGTGTAACCTTATCAGCATAACCATCTTTAACCATTGCTTTAAGTAAAGTAACATTTGATTTTAGATACTCAATAACTGGTTCATTGTTTAAAAGAACAGTACAAGCAGCTGCAGAACGCTCAGCAGATGCATCTGAAAGCTCAAATGCTTGCTCAGCTTTAAGATCAGGTAAACCTTCAATCTCCAAGATTCTACCAGCGAATACATTGATTTTTCCTTCTTTAGGTACTGTTAAGTGCCCTTGCTGAATCGCAACATAAGGAATAGCATTTACAAGGTCACGTAAAGTGATACCTGGTTGCATTTCACCAGAAAAACGTACAAGTACAGATTCTGGCATACTCAAAGGCATAGAACCAGTAACAGCTGCGAATGCAACAGCACCAGATCCTGCAGGAAAAGAGATACCAATAGGGAAACGAGTATGACTATCAGCACCAGTACCAACAGTATCTGGAAGAACCATTCTATTTAACCAAGAGTGAATAATTCCATCACCTGGACGAAGAGCAACACCTGAACGGTTAGAGATAAACGCAGGTAAATTAGCATGCATTTCTGCATCACTTGGCTTAGGATAAGCTGCTGTGTGACAAAAAGTTTGAAGTACAAGATCAGCATTGAAACCAAGAGCAGCAAGTTCTTTAATCTCATCACGAGTCATAGGACCAGTTGTATCTTGAGAACCAACAGTATTCATTTCAGGCTCTACATACATACCTGGGCGAACACCAGCGATACCAGAAGCCTTACCAACCATCTTTTGTGCAAGAGTATAACCCTTGCCCGTATCAGCTGGTTGATCAGCAGTTAAAAATGCAGTAGATGCACTCATACCTAAAACAGCACGAGCCTTAGAAGTAAGACCGCGACCAACGATTAATGGAACACGCCCACCAGCCTGAACTTCATCTGTAATAGTGTTAGGATTTAGTTTAAATGTGGCAACTACTTTACCGTTGATAAGTGCTTCACCTTTGTAAGGAAGAAGTGTTAAAACATCACCAGTTTCCATACCTGAAACATCAAGTTCTATTGGAAGAGCACCGGAATCTTCACAAGTAGCAAAGAAAATAGGAGCGATAGTATTACCAAGAACAACACCACCAGTACGCTTATTAGGAACACCTGGAATATCTACACCCATGTGCCACTGAACAGAGTTAACACCAGATTTACGAGATGAACCAGTACCAACAACATCACCAACATAAGCGATAGGGTGACCTTTTGTTTTAAGTTCTTTAAGCGTGTCTAATGGGTTATCCATTCTATTAATTAAAAGAGAGTTTGCATGCAAAGGAATATCAGAACGAGTAAATGCTTCAGATGCTGGAGAAAGATCATCAGTATTTGTTTCGCCTGGAACTTTATATACAGTTACGGTAATTTCTTCAGCGATTGCTGGTTTTGATGTAAACCATTCAGCATTCGCCCATGAAGTCATAACTTTAGTAGCCGCTGCATTTCCCTCTTTGTGAAGTTTTTCAACATCATTAAATGCATCATAAACTAAAAGTGTTTTACTTAATGCAGTTATAGCAGCATCTACAACTTCAGAATTAGAAGAAGCTAAAGCATTAACTAAAGGAAGAACATTAAATCCACCTAACATCATACCAAGCATTTCTACTGCTTTTTTAGCAGAGATAGCATCAACAGTGATATTCTGTGCAGCAATTTCATTTAAGAAAGCAGCTTTTATTTGTGCTGAATCATCAACACCAGGTGCTACACGGTTTGTTAGTAGGTCAAGTAATTCATCTGTACAGTTAGATTTAATAAGTTCTATTAAATCAGCTGTTTGAGTAGTTGAAAGTGCTAATGGTGGTACACCAAGTGCCTTACGTTCAGCAACATGTGCTTTATATTCTTCTAAAAATGCCATAGATAATTCCTATTCGAGTAATTTTAGGAATTATAGCTAAAGATTCGTAATCATTTTTAAAGTGTTACGAATGTAAACACTAATGTTTTAACATATCTTTTAAGTGTGACCTTTTGTAACACTAAAGTCTTCGTTTCTTGAGTTCTTCTTGTAAAATGCTTTTTTGAGCACCTGAGTAGTTCTCTTTTAACCACACTATGTAGGTATCAGGCAACTCTGAATAAAGTATCCCCTTATACTGCCCAAAGCTTACTCGTGGTTTTGCTTGAGAGATAATGGGGTCATCAATACAGAATGCATCAAGGGAGCTTAGTTCGACTATTTGAACAAATTCTCTAAACTCTATCTTTTTTTGAATAACAAAGGAGTAGCTGGAAAAATCAAACAGACCTTTTCTCACAGAGACAAAAGCTTCTATATCCTGAATCTGTTCCACACTAAGCGACTCTAAGTTTTTAACAGTAACTTTAAAAGAGCTTTTATAAGCCGTAAAAAGGAAAAGAGGCTTACTCACCTACAGTATCTCTCTAATACCCTTAGTATTTGGTGCGGATAAAACACCTTCGCGTTCAAGTTGTTCTATAACACGAGCAGAACGATTGTAGCCAATCTGAAGCTTTCTCTGCAGGTAAGATATAGATGTCTTTCTATCACTCAAGACAACATTCTTAGCATCTTCATACAGTTCATCGAGTTCTTCATAACTATCACTATTTAAAGTGCTACTAGATTCTGTCTCTTCTACTAGAAAGCTCTTGTCATAGTTTGGTGCACGTTGTGCTTTTGTAAAATCAACAATTTTTTCTATCTCATCTTCAGTTGCCCATGGAGCATGAAGACGTACAAGCCCTGTTGAGCCAGGAGGAGTAAAAAGCATATCCCCACGACCAAGGAGTGACTCTGCACCCATTTGATCCAAAATGATTTTAGAGTCAATTTTCTGCCCTACTCTATAAGAAATACGAGAAGGCAAGTTTGCTTTTATGAGTCCCGTTACAACATCAACAGATGGGCGTTGTGTTGCAACTATGAGGTGAATACCACATGCACGTGACTTTTGAGCAAGCCTAGCTATACTAAACTCAACATCTTTTCCACTTGTCATCATCAGGTCAGCTAACTCATCAATAATTACTACTATATAAGGAAAGTGTTCTCCTCCTTCTTTTTTTACTTTTTCATTATAGTTTTC
>DQSP01000007.1 GCA_015663215.1 Sulfurimonas sp. | reverse complement strand
TTAGTCACACATGATATGAAAAAGTATGAAGATATTATTGCTAATATTGAAGCAAACGAATTAACTTCTTTAAATAAAGCGAAGAAGTTAATATGTGGTTAAATACTATTTCACTACAATTAATGAAAAATATAGGTAATATATGAAATTTAAAATATACACACTCCTGACTCTAGGCATATGGCTTTTACTAAGTGGATGCGCACAAAAAGTAGCAATTAGGGCACTTGAACCAGCCCAAGTAGATAGAGTATCAAATACAAAAAAAATAGCAGTAGCAAACTTTAGCAATGACAGAGTAGGTTTGTCAAATAAAATAGAGGCAAATTTAGCTCGATTTCGTATTGAAGATAAGCAATACTTTACATTAGTAAGTCGAAATGATTTTGAAAAGATTATTAAAGAACAACGTATTCAAAATAGTGGTTTAGTTGACCCTAAAACTGTAGTAAAAGTGGGACAACTCATAGGTGCAGAGGCTATAATAAATGGTAATGTAGGTCGTCCAACTGCATCAGATACTTACTTTTATGAAAAAAGAGTGCGATGTGCAGATAAAGAGTGTAAAAATTTAGTAAACTATAAGGTGAGGTGTAAAAAGAGAATCATAGGACTCTCTAGTGAGCTTCGTATCGTAGATGTACAAAGAGGTGATATAATATTTGCCGATACTTTTAGTGATAATGCTGTTTATAAGCACTGTAGTGATGACCAAAGAGTAATACCTTCAACAGAGATAGTCGCACAACGACTAGCATCAAATATGGCAAATAAGTTCACCTACAAGCTTACACCACAGTATAGACACTTTAAGGTAGCTCTTCTTGAAGACCCAGACCTTGACTATACAAAAAATCAAGAAGCACTACTTGAAAATTCTTTAGAGTATATAGAGCAGGGGCGCTATGATAAGGCAGAGGGATTACTTATGCGTTTAGTAGATACAACTGATTCTCAGTCTTATGTTCCTTTTTATAACCTTGGCGTTATATCTGAAGCAAGAGGAAAGTATAGGGATGCTCAAGAGTACTATGCCTATGCAGACAACTTAATGATAGCTCCAGTAGAAGAGATAAATGAGGCAATAAGTCGCATCAATAGACTTATAACAAAGCGTGAAAAAACGCGAGAACAGATTAACAGATAAGGCTTGTCGTGAAGTATATATATTTAGTATTTATAGCAGTTGTAGTCATTTTTAATGGATGTGGCAGTTCAAAACCACAAGTTGTTGCAAAGCCAAAAACTCTGCCGTCTTGGTATAAAAGTCCGCCGCGTTCAAATGCTACTGATCTTTATGCATTAGGCGAAGGTAAAGATAAAAAAGAAGCAATTGTAGAAGCACTCTCTTTAATGGCCTCAACTCTTAGTATTTCGGTGTCTTCAAACTACAGTGCAAAAACTGAGGTAAGAGAGGGCAGAGAAAATAGTTCAAGTGGCATTTATAAAAGTGATATAAGAAGTGAAGTGAAACAGATTCGCATAGCTAGTTATGAAGTTTTACAAGCAAACAAGTTAGGTTTTAAACGCTATGCAGTTTTGATCAAGTCAAACAAAACAAAACTTTTCAAAAGTATGCGTAGAGAGCTTGAGCAAAAGTTTGAACTCATAGAGAGTGAAAAGAAGTCACTTAAAACTGCAAATGCATTAGAAAAACTTTACTTCTATAAACAACAAAAAACAAACTTGCAAAACCTTCCAAATACACTTATTGTGATGAATGTACTTAACCCCGCGTTTGAAGGTGATGAGTATATTCGTAAAACGCAGGAGATAAGTATAGCCTACCACGATATAGTACAAAATATAAGCTTTTCCATTGCATCAAACACAGAAGCTTCAAATCTTAAAAGTGTTATCGCTAAGGGTATTAGTCAAAAGAGATTAAAGATAAAAAATGCGAAGGGATCTAATCACTTTAGCATATATATAAAAAGTACGATTGAAAAAGCACAGGCATATGGGTTCTTACTTGCTCGATGTGAGATAACAATTAAGACAAAAGATTATAAGGGTGTGATAGTCGGTTCAAACACACTACAAATCATAGGACAATCCTCGCAAAGCTTTGCAATTGCTAAACAAAATGTAGCGTTTAGACTGAATGTACTTATAGAAGAAGAAGGAATAGAGAAGGTTTTAGGGCTTGACCTTTAATGAAAAAATATTTAATGATAGCTAGCATAGCAATTGAGAATGACTATACTCTACTTAGTAATAATATAAAGCACTTTGATAGAATAAAGAACTTAGACCTTGAACAAAAACTTTGTTAGTATAGTTCTTCTTTTAGTAATTAACCTGCTAGATTTAAAAGCATCCACATATAAATGGAGTGCTTCAACAGATAAAAAAACTGCATATGTAAATGAAGCGATTTTACTCAGTTATGTATGTGAGTTTAGTGATGAGAGTGAACTTTATACTATAGACTTTAATCCTGTGCAAGAGAATGAAGAGTTTAGAATAAGGCTTTTAAAAGAGAGCCAAGTGCTAAAAAATTCTAAAAGAGTTAATGCATATGAGTATATAGCCTATGTAAAAAAAGTAGGACTTATATCTTTTGATTTTGATTTAGTTATGAAAAAGACAACACAAGAGTCAATCAACTCAACAACAAAGGGGCATTATGATGATTCTAAAAGTGAGTCATTTATCTCAAGCCCTATAAAGCTCTTACCTCTCTCTATAGATATTAAAAAAACTCCTTCAAAACTTGTTGGAGAATTTACTCTAGCGGTGAAACAAGATAGCACTGAGCTTGCAGCATTTGAGCCTTATAGTTTAGAAATACTGATAGAAGGAATTGGAAACTTCTCAAGTATAGAGTCTATTGATTTTAATATTGAGGGTGTGAAAATATTTGCACAAGTTCCTATTTTAAAGACGAAGTGCTCAAAGGCTGGAGAAAAAGATCTTTGGAGTCAGAAGTTTGCTTTTGTGAGTGAGAAATCATTTGTAATACCTGAGTTAGTTATAGAGTACTTTGATGTAAAAACAGCTACTTTAAAGACACTTGTATACGAGGGAGTAAGTATAAAAGTTGATGAGGATGTATATAAACAAGAGGAGATACTTGATACAAAAGTAAAAGAAGAGCTTTTTTTTAAGCAGGAGTACTTATACTATCTTCTCATCTTTTTGTTTGGTTATTTAATGGCAAAAATCAAATTAAATATATTCAATCGACACAGAACAGAGGAAGAACTTTTTCTTAAATGTATTAAAAAAACGAGCTCTTTAGAAGAGTTATGTTTTCTTTTGGTCAGTAAAAATATGAAAAAGTATGAAGAACTTATATCAAAAATAGAGTCAAAAGAACTTACATCCCTAAACAAAGCCAAACAGATGATGTTTAATATTAGACTTCTTCCATAACCTAAGTATGCTTAGGTTATGCAGGAAGTCTATTCATTATCCGTGTGTTTTACAATGATTAACCACAAGTGATTATACTTACACTATAAATAAATCGAGGTGTTGTGAAATGATAAATAAGATTCAAAAAGTTAAAGCAGAAGTTGCAAAAGTAGTTGTTGGTCAGGAGAAGATGATAGACTCTCTTCTTATCGCTCTTTTATGTGAGGGGCATATCCTCATAGAGGGTGTTCCAGGTCTTGCAAAGACTACTACTGTAAATGCTCTAAGTAAAGCTTTAGGGCTGAATTTCAAACGTACCCAGTTTACTCCTGACTTACTTCCTTCAGACATTTTAGGTGCTGAGATTTATGACCCTCAAAACAATCAATTTAAGATAAAAAAAGGTCCTGTTTTTACAAACCTTTTACTAGCAGATGAGATTAATCGTGCTCCTGCAAAAGTTCAGTCGGCTCTGCTTGAAGTGATGCAAGAAAAACAAGTCACTTTAGGTGACACTACATTTAAACTAGACCCGCCATTTTTTGTTATGGCTACACAAAATCCAGTCGAACAAGAGGGTGTTTACCAACTCCCAGAAGCACAACTTGACCGTTTTATGCTCAAACTCATAGTTGATTACAACACAAAAGAAGAAGAGTTAGAGATAGCACGTCGTATCTCTAGTGGCTCTTCAGGTGAGATAAACGCAGTACTAAGTGCAGATGAGTTAGTTGAGATAAAGAAAAATATTGCCAGTATTCATGTAGATGCTGAGGTTGAAGCATATATGATAGAGCTTGTAAACGCGACAAGAAATCCAAAAGAGTATGGACTTGAAGATATAGAAGAATTCATTCAGTTTGGTGCTTCTCCTCGTGTGAGTATAGATATGTTCAAGGCAGTGAAAGCGATGGCATTTATGCGCGGTAAAGATTTTGTAACTCCTATAGATGTTGCATACATCGCAAAAGAGTTGATGCGACACCGTATAGTGCTGACATACGAAGCAGAAGCTGAAGGTGTTACAACTGATGAGATTATCCAAAAAGTGCTAGAAACTGTAGCAATTCCATAAGGTCTGTCTTGTGAGTAAACTACAAAAAATCTTAGTTAGAGCCAGACGTCAAGTCTTCTCAGAAATGGTGGGAAATAATCCTTCTATTTTTCAAGGAGAGGGCTATGACTTTGTTGAGCTTCGGGAGTATATGCCTGGTGATGACATCCGGCATATTGACTGGAATATCACAGCAAAATTGCAAAAGCCTTACATAAAAATCTTTCGTGAAGAGCGAGAGTTAAACATCGTTGTTGTCTCAGTTCTTAACGGTAGTGTCCACTTTGGATCTAAAAAATTTAAACAAGAGACTATTGCAGAAGTATCAGCACTTTTAGGTTTTTCAACACTTAAAAATGGAGACCTACTTAGCTCATACATTTTCACAGATAGGATGATAAGTCACAGCAAACCAAGTAAAAAACTACATCAAATTCAAAAAAATGTAGATGAGATATTAGGCTTTGAAGCCATAGGCGAAAAACTAGACTTTAAAGTACTCTCAGACACACTCTTTACAAGACTTAAACACAAGTCGCTTATCTTAGTAATAGGTGACTTCTTTGAGATACCTGACTTTAAACTTTTGGCTAAAAAGCATGAAGTTGTGGCACTCATAGTTCGTGACCATTTAGAAGAGAAACCACCACAAATGGGTTTTGCATCTTTAGTTGATCCTGAGAGTGGGGTGACTTTAGAGGGTGACTTTAATGCTTCGAGTGTAGAGGCTTATGCGAAAAAAGTACATGCTCACGATAGTGCACTATATAAACGGCTAAGAAAAGACCAAATTCGTTTTACCAAAATTTATACAGATACAAACGCAAGTGTAGCTCTGCGAAGACTTTTTGAGGGTAGATAAATGCAAACAAAAGATATACCATTACATGACATTAAACCGCTCATAGAGATTCAAGAGTACTCTTTGTACTATTTTGTAGCACTAGTTGCATTTGTATCAGTAGTAGTATTAGCACTACTTTACCTTGCATACCAGTACATGAAAAATAGAAATAGTTTTAACATACGAGTAGAACATCTTAAACTCTTACAAAAGAGTAACCTAGATGATGCAAAAAAAGCAGCATATGAACTGACACTATACGGTGCTACATTTTGTGATGATAATGAACAGACACACAGAGCATATGAAGTTTTAGTCCAAGAGTTAGAATCCTATAAATATAAAAAAGATGTAGAGAGTTTTAGCGAAGAGACTAAACGCAGTATAAATAATTACTTAGGAATGATAGATGTTTGATGGCATTTACTTCGAGTACCCCTATCTTTTTCTTTTAATTATTGTATTTGTACTTTGTGAATATTTTTGTAAGATGAGACTTCCATCATTTTACTTTCCACATGCCACTCAGTTTATGCAAAAAGGGATAAATAGTTCAAAAATACCACTTCTTTTAAAGTGGCTTGGAATTATTATGATACTACTTGCAATAATCTCTCCTGTAAAAGATGAGCCCTATGAGTTAGAGCCAAAAAAAGGGCATGAGATAGCGATAATCATAGATGCTTCGCAGTCTATGCAAGCTCGTGGATTTGATATGAGTAGTCCAGGTGTGAGTCGTTTTGATGTAGTTAAAGAGATTGTAGGGGATTTTATAAAAAAAAGACAAACAGATAATATGGGGCTTGTAGTTTTTGGTGCATACTCATTTATCGCTTCTCCACTTACCTATGATGAAAATATTTTAGCTCGTATAGTGAAACAACTTCAAGTAGGTATGGCTGGAAAATACACAGCACTTTATGAGTCTTTGGCACAAGGTGTAAACCTACTTAAAATGAGTGAATCAAAGTCAAAGATAGCGATTTTACTTACCGATGGATACTCTACCCCAAATGTAGATAAAATCCCTCTTGATGTTGCACTAGATATGGCTAAAAAAGAGGGTGTCAAAGTTTACCCTATAGGCATTGGAAATCAAAACGAGTATAATGCAGCAGTTCTACTAAAAATAGCAAAAGAGACGGGTGGTGTAGCCTTTAGTGCTTCAAGTGGCGAGCAGTTAAAAGCTGTGTACGAGAAGATAGACGAACTTGAAAAAGTAGAGATAAAAAATGAATCTTATACTTATCTCAAGTATTATTATATTTATCCACTATTTTTAGGATTTATATCACTTATGTTATATGTTTACTTGAAAAATAAAGATGGGAGTCATTAGTTATGAGTTTTTTACATCCTGAATTTTTATATTATATGTCTATTCCATTGTTAGCATTCTTTTTATTTATACTCTCTAGAAAATCATCACAAGAGAGTTGCTTTAGTGATACTGTGATGGAAAAACTAAGAGTAAGTGCTAATACTTTAACACTAAAGACGAGAAACTGGCTCTTTTTAGTTGTTGCTATTTTAATGCTAATAGCACTAAGTGGACCTATCATCGATGAGGGAACCATAGAGGTAAAAGTAAAAAGTGCTGACATTATGATAGCACTTGACATATCTGACTCAATGCTGGCAGAAGATGTTTACCCAAATCGCTTAAAACTTGCGAAACAAAAAGCACTAGAACTTTTAAAATTAGCACCAAGTGAGAGAATAGGTGTCATAGCATTTGCAAGGAACTCCTACCTTGTTTCTCCTCTTAGTTTTGACTCAAATGCAGTCTCATTTTTACTCAGAGAGCTCCGTACTGACTCTATAACAGAAAAAGGAACAAACTTTCTCTCAATGTTAGAAGTAGTACAAAAAAGTGTAAAAAAAGAGTCCAAAAAGTATCTACTAGTTTTAAGTGATGGTGGTGATAGTGAAGATTTTTCTGATGAGATAGCATATGCAAAAGAGAAAAATATAGTTATTTTTGTTTTAGGGCTTGGAACATCCAAAGGAGCTCCTATCAAAAGAGAAGATGGCTCATTTTTAAAACATAATGGAAAGATTTTAATCTCTAAACTCAATGAAAACATAAGCTCACTCGCAACTTCAACTGGTGGTGTTTACATAGAGAGTGTGAACTCAAACGCAGACATAAAAGCGATGCTTCGTGAGATAGAAGCACATAGTGAGAAAAAAGAGTTAAAGTCGCAAGAGATACAGCGGTATATACCACTGTTTTACTATCCTTTAGGTCTGGCACTTTTACTTTTACTCGTAGCAACATCTTCTGTTGGTAAAAGAAATATGCAAAACAGAGTAGCTGGACTTATGACGCTTCTCTTGTTTGGATTTAGCCCAGATGCAAACGCAGGGATGATGGACTTTATGCTCTTAAATGAGGCAAAAGAAGCATACCAAACACAGGAGTATAAAAAAGCACAAGAACTTTATACTCAGTATGAAACACTAAACAAAAGTAATGATGCACAGTACAATAGAGCAAACGCGATGTATAAACAGGGTAAATTTAAAGAAGCTCAAAAAATATATGAAAACATAAAGTTTGATGTAGCTCAAAAACAGGCAAAGAACTATGCAAACCTTGGAAACTCTTATGTAAAAGTGAAAGAGAAAGGTAGCCTGAAAAAGGCTGTCGAGGCTTATGAGAACTCTTTAAAACTACAAGAAGATAAGCAAACGAGGGAAAATCTTGAAGCCGTAAAAAAAGCGATGCAAGAACAAAAAAAGAAGCAAGAAAAAAATAAAGATAAGAAAGACGATAAAAAGAAAGACGATAATAAAGATAAATCAAATAAAGATAAGTCTGATAAGTCGGAGAAAAAAGACAAATCTGACAAAAAAGATAAAGATTCAAAAGATGATAAAAAGTCAGATAAAAAAAGTGATGAAGAAAAAAGTAAAGAAGAAAAAGAGAAGAAGGACAAAGATAAACAAGACAAAAAAGAGAAGAAAAATGAGACCAAAGAGTTAAAAGATAACAACAGCACACAGCAAGTTCAAGCTAAAGATATGAAAGACAAAATGAGTGATGAAGAAGAGAAAAAATGGCTTAAGATGCTCTCTAAAAAACAGAGTACTTTTCTTTATAAGTTAAATGATAATAATAAATTTGAGGATAATACAGATGAAAAACCTTGGTAAAATAATAATATTTTTAGTACTAATTTTGAGTTCACTCAATGCAACTGTGAGTGCAAAAGTAAGCCCTAATAATGTCTATGCTGGAGATGCAACAACTTATGTACTCACCATAACAGGCTCAAATATCAATAAACCAGTATTAGCTGATATCTGCGGCAATACTATAACAGCAACTGGCTCACAAACAAGTATTAAGTCCATCAATGGAAGCTACTCAAAGAGTTATAGTCTTTCCTATCAGTTTACTCCAAAGAAAAGTTGTACTATAGATAGTGTGAGTGTAGAAATAGATGGAAAAATAGAACATTCAAATAGTGTAGATGTAAATGTCTTACCTCGAACACAGGATGCAAATGCAGACTTTGTATTAGAATTTGAGAGTTCAGCAAAAGAAGTTTTTGTAGGGGAACCTTTTAAAATTACACTACTACTCAAGCAAAAACGTGGGGCACAAGTAGTAGAGAGTCAGTTTATAGCTCCAGAGTTTAAAGGCTTTTGGATAAAGTCAGAGTCTAAGGCTCAGAGAATAGAAGATAATGAATATATGACTACAAAAGTTGTGTATGAGTTAGCTGCACAAAGAGAAGGAAACCTCAGTATCCAAGCAGCTGAGCTCAAAATTGCATCAAGAGACAGTGTAAATAACTGGGCAAGAATGTTTCCTCAAGTAAGATGGCGAACATATTACTCAAACACAGTAGACTTGAGTGTAAAAGCACTTCCTTTAGGTGTAAAAATTATTGGAGATTTTACCATTGTGGCTAGTGTAGACAAAACACAAGTAAATCCAAATGAAGCTGTAAACTTAATACTTAAGATAAAAGGTGAGGGTAATTTTGAAGATATTGAGAGCTTTAAGCCTTACATATCGGATGTTAATATTTTTGATGAAAAAATAAAACTCTCAAAAAACAGCCTAAGCCAAAAGATAGTTTTTGTCAGTGAACAAGACTTTACTATTGCACCATTTGAACTCAAGTACTTTGATCTAAATACTCAAGAGATTAAAACACTCCAAACGCAGGCTATAGAGATAAAAGTAAAAGGTAATGTAGCAAAAAAAGAAGTAAGTATTACTCGTGATGTAGAAATTCCAAAAACAATAGATATAGACAAAACTGTAACTGTAGAGAAAAACAACTACCTTTTTATCTTACTTGCATTTTTTATAGGATTAGTAATTGGTATTGTGATTATGCTTATTAAATCTAAAAAAGTTTCTACTAAACAGAAAAAATTTGATATAAAAGATGAAAAACTTTTACTCATTAAACTTTTACCATATAAAGAGATTGACAGTGATGTAGAAGAAATAGTGAGAGTTTTAGAAAATAATATTTATAATAAAGAAAAAATAATTGTAGATAAAAGAATGTTAAAAGAGGTTCTTAAAAAGTACGATATTTCTTAGTCTAAAATATCGTGAAGTTTATTTGCATCAAGCATCTCTTGGTGTACTTTTTCCCAGTCATCACTTTGTATAGCACTTTTAAGGTGTTCTAGTTCATCTTGAAAAACTGTGATGGACTCTAAAAGGTTTGTTTTATTCTGTCTAAAAATATCTTCCCACATATAAGGCGAACTTTTCGCTAAACGACTCATAGAACGGTACCCACCGGCTGCTAGTGCTAAAATGTTGTGTTTGTTCTCTTGTCGCATTACGGTGTTGGCTATTGCATAAGAGACAGCATGTGGCATATGAGAGATAAACGCGGCATGACGGTCGTGTTCAACTGCTCGCATAAATGTAGGTCGCATGTTAAGAGATGTAAAAATCATTTTGGCGGTATCTGCTTGATGTTTTGCACTATCTTCTAAGTCACAAAGCACTACTACCTTGTCTTCATACAGACCTTCAACTGCTGCAAGAGGACCAAAGTTTTCTGTTCCTGTCATTGGATGTGCGGCTACAAAGTTCTTTCGAATCTCTTTTGGAACACTTTGGACTATCTTCTCTTTTGTACTTCCTAGGTCAATTATCGTTGTTTCTTTGCTGACATCTGTTAACTTGTGTAATGTTGCGATCAGTCCATCAACAGGAATAGCTAAAAAAATTACATCACATTTTTTTACTTCGGCAAAACTTGCGATACTGCTTATAAGTCCTAATTTTATTGCTTGCTTGGTATGTACTTCGTTATGATCATACCCTACAATATCTGTCACATATTTTTGTTTTTTAAGACTCATAGCAAGTGAGCCACCTATAAGT
>DQSP01000168.1 GCA_015663215.1 Sulfurimonas sp. | reverse complement strand
TTATGAATTTGAAAAGTTTTTATAGGTATATTTTTTTGGTTTTGGTCTCGGTGGTTTTTTTTACTGGGTGTGGGAGTGATAATGATGGGGGTGGGTTTACTTATGTTGCTCCTGTGGATAATGGTATAGATATTAATATATCTTCAGCAAAACTCATATCCGTAAGTTCAGCATCAACTTCAAAAGTTGGAGTAGATTGGCTACCAAGTGATAGTGCTTCTAAAACAAATATATCATATGAAGTGCATATGTCTAAAACTAAAGCTTTTCCTCCTACGACAGCTACATTAAAGGCAACTACAACTAACGATAATTATGAAGTTGACGGTTTAGATGCTAATACACTATATTATGTTATGGTTGTTGCTAAAGCATCAAATGGAGAAAGTGCCAATTCTATACAACTCCCCGTTAAAACAGCATCTATTGACCCTAAATTAAAGGCAAATATCAATGTAGTAACACAAGATGATAAAGATATTAAAAGTGTAACAGATACAAATATTACAACATCTTCTGAGATAAAAGTTGGTGATTTTATAGTAAATGCTAAACATAATTATTTAAGAAAAGTCACTAATGTGAGCAATCAAAATGGTGAGTATGTTGCTCAAACTGAAAAGTCAACTTTAGGAAAAATATTTTCAGATTTAGAATTTAGTACAGCCTTTAAACTTGAAGATACTTCAAAAAGTAATGCAGTCTCAAAGAGAAGTTATCAAAAATCTGGAAATTTAATATCGATAGAAAGTAGTTCATATAATTGGAGTTCAGGTTTAACTATGAGTACAGAACGGTTTATACAAAATAATAAAAGTATTAATAAACTTATCTTAAAACAACAAAAAACAACAATTAGTAATGATAAGATTAGTGCTCATAATCCTTATTTTGAAGTTTCTATTCCTGCTTCTATGGCTGTTGATGTTGGAGATGAATTAAAACAAAAAATATTCTCTGTTCCCCTTAAGCGAACACTAACATGGGATCCTTGGAGTATTAATAAAAGTGATTGTGATAAAGTTGGAGGGACCTATAATACAGTAGGAGATAATGATTGTATAAATACACCTGTAAAAATTTGTTCTATTCAAATAGATGATGTCGACGAACCTAATGAAGCTAGTAGTACGCATAGAATGGAAATAAGAGATGGGAATATTCTCTATTGGTTACCTAATGATAACAATATTGACAGAGAATATAATGAACCGTATAAAGTTGATTTAAAAATCTCTATTGGTATAGGGGATTGTTCCGGAGATAAAGCTGATGAGGGTGGTACTTTAAAACTTAAAAATATTAAGTTAACAGCAAGTCAAGAATTACCATCTTCTATTGTGTATAAAAACACAGTAAACTTTAGTAATGAAGATAAAACTATAACATTTGATAATGAGTTTACAGCAGAGTTTAGTCCAGAAATTATTTTTGATGGGAAGTTTCTTGATGATGATTTAAACACAGCTACTGCAAAAATAAAAGCAAATTTCTCTATACAAGATATAGCAAAATTGAAGACTTCTCTTCAAAAGAATCATACTTTTACTCCAAAAGCTTTATATCGAAAATCGTTTATTAAAGTAGTTCAAGCAGGTCCCGTGCCTATTGTATTTACAGGGGAATTAAAATTTATGGCAATTGCAGAAATAGATGCAAATGCAGAGGTAGAAGCTACACTAGATATGGAAACAGGTCTTGAATTAGAATATGGAATGGAATATAAAAATGATAATTGGTCTTTAATTCAGCCTAAAAAAGAAATTACCTATAGATTTACTGCTGGAGCAAAAGGTGATGCTTCAACTAAGATTACAGTAAAACTTATTCCTGATTTTTCTATAGAGGTATATAAACTTGCTGCTGCCCAACTTTTGGTAGAACCATATTTATATTCAAATGTGGGGATACATGGAGAAGTTACAGCACAATTTAGTAGCGAAAATAGTTATCAAGATGATGCGACAGCAGAATTTACTAAACTAAATGCAGGGATTGGACTGGATTTAAAAGTTTATGCAGGTGCAGCATGGAATACAAATTTTAAATTTTTAAAATGGCCGGAAAAAGCAACATATGCTAACAGCATAGATTTTGATTTTATGGGTACACCAACACCTAAGCATGCTGAAAATATGATGAAATACTATGATGCAATTAAAAATTATACGAATTATACAATACTTAAAGAGACTAATATAACTAGTATACCTATACTTGATATGGTATTTGATTATAGTGAAATACCACCTCTAGGAATGGATTCTAGGGCTATTAAGATTAAAGGTTCTTATGAAAATATTGAGAGTCCTTTATATACTAGTTTTAACTTAGGTAAACAGTATTATATTGAATTTGATAAATGGGATAACCCTGTAAGTGTATTATCTAATGCTAAAATACACAAGGCAGAGGTAGTTGGTGAATATTGGCTAATACCTGAGATTTTGGATGATGGAAAAATGGAAGAGACAAAAGTTAGATTGGTAGCTCATTCAAATTTAGGTAGTTGGGCAAGACAAACTACAAATAAAAATTTGCTTCTTTCTCAAGTTACAACTTCAAATGGTAAGTATGTACCTCAATATTGGATAGATAAGTATTTAGGTGGTTCTTTTATTGAAGATGGAGATAAAGATGGTGATAAATATAGTAATTTATTAGAATACTTAAATGGTACAAGTCCTGACAATTCAAAAGATTATCCAACAAGTGTAAATCCTGATATATCTAGACTCTTACTAGCTGCACCAACTGATTTAAATGGAACTTCTTCAAATAATGAAGTTAGTTTAACTTGGAATATTGTTTCTAATGCAACAGAGTATCAAATCTGTATGGCTGAAGAGAGTATAGTTAATCCATCGAATTGTTCAAGTTATATAGGAGGGAAATTAATAGACATACTTGATACTAATAAAACTATTAAGAACTTAGTTAATGACAAGACTTATTATTTTACAGTTAAAGGTGTATCTAGTGGATATGATGGTGTATGGAGTTCAGAAATTAATATTATTGTTAAAAATTCAATTATTCCTGAAGACGCAAAGGAAATTAACTTATGTGCAAACCAAACAGCCTATCTTGAAAAAGAATTTACATTAGGAATGTCACTTAATACACAAAGTATTACAGGTAATGTATTTGAAAAGTCAGAAGACTTTACAGGAGCTGCATTTTGTGGAGAGTTTGCAGGAACTACATCATCTGAAGAGGTTCTTAATAAATTAAGAAATTCATTTTCAGATGCGAGTAATGTTGTTAGAAAAAATAATGCTGATGGCTCATTAAAAGTTACTTATGAGATGATAGGAGAAAATGTACAAGCCTATAGTCTACTTAAAAGTGTTTTAGAGGAATCAGGAGTATCAGATTTTAGCACCTATGTAGACTATTCAGCTCATACAGCTATTAGTGATGTCCAAATAGATTTATTTATAAAGTATATTAATAGCAGTACAGTTTATGTTATCTTGGCTGTTACTGATAAAGCAGTCGATAATACTGATGATTTAAATACTTTGGTAGATGATTCATCTATAGCTGAAACACAAACTGTACAAGAAAGTAAAACAGATGAATTTACTTATACTGCAAATAGTTTGAAAGCAGATATTTTATTTATTATGGATGACTCAGGTTCGATGAGTAATGAACAGAGTTCAGCATCACAAGCAATTATTGATACTTTTGGGACAGCTATGAGTAGTAAAGGTATTGATTGGAAAGCTACTGTTATTGGAACTGAAAATAATAGAAACTACAGTTCACATGTTCAAAATTTTATTGAGAATGATATAACTGGTCTTGCATCTCAACTAAGTAATATAGGCTTAAATGGTGGGGATGAAGTTGGATTAAAAATAGCATATACTTATTTAAATAATAGTAGTATCATTATTAGAGATAACTCTAAGTTATCTATAGTTTACATCTCCGATGAGATTGAGCATACTCGATTATCAGACTTAGGGGTTAGTAATATAAGTGATTCATATTTTGTTGTAAACAATATTAAAGTAAATGTAATTATTACTGAAAATGAATACAATAGAAATAATGATTTAGCTTATCAAATGGCAAATGCTACAGGTGGAGAAGTTGCGAACTTACGAAACTATACAACAGGATACAATGCAATGATGCAAAAAATTGCTGATGATTCTGCTGGTTCTGCTTCTGAAATTATTTTATCCGAAATACCAATTGTGGCGACGATTAATGTTACAATAAATGACATTATACTAACTAAATCAAATTGGAATTATAATTCTGATAATAACTCTATAAGCTTTGTTGCTTCTTTTACTCCTAGTATTGGAGATAAGATCAAGGTTGTTTATAAGTACTAGACTTTATCTATTGGCTTCCATTTTAAATGTGGAAGTCAAATAAATATTTGATGTATAGCTTTTTACACTTTTAACTCGCTCCTAAGCTCTAGCTTTGGAGTGTATATTGGAATAGTGAAAATATAGGAAAGCTATTGTAGCTCTTCTATTGGGTGAGGAAAGGTCGGGTTGCCCTCATCCCGACATCTCCGTGGTATAAATTAAAACTTCAACAAAACAAAAAATATTTTACTCTAATCCATTAGTAACCAATATCTCAATCAATCTCTTCTCATCGATTTCTTCATTAACCACCCACAACCTAAGGGCTATAATGCTCCCCTTATAGGAAATAAAACTTCAACTTATTCATTTAAATCTATATTATCAACAGCTTTAATCTTTTGTTGGGTGGGGATTGGCTTATAAGGAGTTACCTACAATTATAAACATTACAATTTGACATATAAATAGCTGTATGAAGAGAGTTTATGATATTCTTTCTAAAATATATGTTAGGAGAAAAAAGTGTCCGATGAAAAATTATCACAAATTGAAGTAGCTGGTTTTGTGATAAAGCCAGATGCACCAGAACTTTTTCCTATCTATAAAAGTATAAAAGAGAAGTTTGAAGCACGTGATATTAAAGTACTTTTAGTTGATTACTCAGCTAAGATGCTTGGTGTTTTGGATGGTGTTGAATTTGATTTACTATGTAATAAATCAGATTTTTTAGTTTCATTGGGTGGTGATGGTACACTCCTTTCTTTGGTTAGAAAAAGTTATGGTTCACATAAACCAGTAGTAGGAATCAATGCTGGAACATTGGGTTTTTTGGCTGATGTACGTATTTCCGAGGTAGATGCTTTTTTAGACAATTTGTTGCTCGGTGAATACCGTATTGATGACCGTATGATGATTGATGGGTACATACAGACAGCCAATGGACGTGAAAAGTTTCATGCTTTTAATGATGTGGTGATAACAAGACCTAGTATTTCTCATATGGTCAAGATTGACGCTTCAGTTGATGGGGAGTGGTTTAACTCTTACAGAGGGGATGGACTAATCATTTCTACGCCTACGGGTTCCACAGCTTATAACTTAGCAGCTGGGGGACCGGTGATGTATCCTTTAACTCAGGCGTTTATTATGACACCTATTGCTGCACACTCTTTAACCCAACGTCCTATGGTTTTACCTTCTAATTTCACCATTGATTTTTCTTCTCCTAAAGATAC
>DQSP01000061.1 GCA_015663215.1 Sulfurimonas sp. | reverse complement strand
TTGGTTGAATCACTCTATAGGCCTTATGATAAAGAGTTAAGCCAGGTACTTGGTAAGACTAAAGGTTTGCTCTATAAAAGAGATACATTCTACTCTACATTTGATGCATTAATTGGTCAAGCAATTCATGATGAGATGGATAATGAGATCACCTTTACTCCTGGTTATCGATGGGGAACTACACTATTGCCTGGCGATGAAATTTTGATGGATAATGTTTATGAGATGACAGCAATCACATATCCTGAAGTTTATACTTTTGAGCTGCAAGGAGCAAGGATAGCTCAATTGTTAGAAGATATTGCCGATAACGTTTTCAATGCCAATCCACTATATCAGCAAGGTGGAGACATGAGTCGTTTAACAGGTATAACATATGACATTAAGATTGGTGCACCAAGCGGAAAGCGTATCTCTAACTTAAAAGTAAATGGCAAACCGCTTGATCCAAATAGAAATTATGTAGTTTCGGCTTGGGGTGGTAATCTTCAAAGTGCAGGTCAAAATCTTCGTGAGAGTAAGATTCGTCCTGTTTATGATATTGCAGCTGATTACATTAAGAAAAAAGGTACAGTCGATATATCTAGAACATCCAATGTAAATGTTGTCGATGTTGGATGCGGATGTCCTAAGTCAGGAGGTATTTGTTAGTAGTTGTTTCCGTGCCTCACTTATTGGTATATTCATTCCTACTCCTATAAAAAACAGACCTAAAGTGAGGCACTTTACATGAAAAAAGAGTATGAAAATTGTAGCATATATAATGAAAGGGTGAATAATGAAAGTGATTAAGTTAAGTATGGCAGCTTTAATGGCAGTAAGTGCGGGTATCTCTTTGCATGCAGCAGATAAGCCTCAAGTGACACTTAAAGCAAACAGAACATTAGTATTTAACAAAGTTCCACCAAAGGTTGATAGTTTAAAAGATATGTTGACTGAAGGTATGTTTTATGGGCGTATTCGCATTAATACATTCAAGTGGGATTGGAAAACAGAAACATCAAAAAGTCAAGATAACTGGGCAGCAGGATTTGGTGGAAGTTTGCTCTATAAATCGGCTGAATTTAAAGGTTTCAGCGGTATGGCTGGACTTTACACTTCGCAAAGCCCTTGGCATATGAATAATGATGATGTGAAATATATCAAAGCAGGTAAAGATACAACAAGTCGATATGGTGTAGATACTACCGGTGATTGGGGTATGACCGTATTGGCACAAGCTTACTTACAATATCGCTTAAATAAAACAAAGGTAAGAGTAGGACGACAAATTTTTGAGAGCTTTTTGACAAAGAGTAATGATACCAAGATGATTCCAAATACATTTGAAGGTTTTACTGTAGTTTCAAAAGATCTTCCAAAAACAACACTAAAAGCTGCATATATAACAAGACAAAAACTTCGTGATCATACTCGGTTTCATGATGTAATTACATTTAAAGATGTTGATGGAACAAAATGGGCAAACAATGATGATTCAGCTATCAATAAATCGTTGACATATCAAAATTTTGTTGCTGCAGGAATGGATACAGAACACGATCTTATTGTATTGGAAGCTATAAATAAATCTGTCAAAAATCTTAAATTAAAAGCCAACTACACAACTGTTCCTGATATTGTCTCTTCTGCTACAGTAGAAGCCTACTATACAATTCCTGCAGGTGGTTTAAAGATCATTCCAGGTGTAAGATATATGAAACAGTTTGATGAAGGAGTTGGTGATAAATTTGCAGCAATTTCTACTGGAGCTGTTTCCGTTGCAAACCTTAAAGGTAAAACTACTGGATATACCAACCCAAATAGCCTTGATAGCTGGTTGTTCGCTGCTAAAGTTGACATTAAGAGCAATCAAGCTTGGAAGTTTAGACTTGGCTACTCAAAAATTGCTGATAAAGCAGACATTGTAGCACCTTGGCGTGGATTTCCAACAGGTGGATTTACACGTGCAATGGCTCAGTATAACTGGTATGCAAATACAAAAACATATATGATCCGTGGTGACTACAGCTTTGACAAAGCAGGTCTTGTTCCTGGACTAACTGCAATGTTTAGATATGCAATTCAGGACTTTGATGATAACAAACCAGGTGTTCAGGCAGATACACATGTAATTCATTTAGATGCAATTCAGAAAATCAAATCTTTTCCTGGTTTAGAAGCGAGAGTACGAATAGGAATAGCTAGTGGTGATCCTCAAACAGGAGCTGTAACAAAAGCTGATCCATCATACAAAGAGTATCGTTTTGAGTTGAATTATCTATTTTAATTTAAAGCTTTAAAGAACTGGAATAGGAGAGTAAATGAGATATATGTTACTTTTATCGCTTCTATATTTATCCATGTTTGGTATGGATGGAGAAGAGGTATATAATAAAAAGTGTTCATCTTGTCATCAACTCTATATTCCAGTTGAAATTTTGATGAAGAATTTTATGGATCAAAATAATAGACTGCTTTATCTCAAAGCCCCAACTGTCAATCAGCTTTCATACCGTCTAAAACAGCAGATTGGTGATCCAAAAGGGGATAAAGATATACAGTTGATGGAGGTTACTGCATTTATACAAAATTATCTGCTTTATCCAGATAAGCAAAAGAGTGTTTGTTTGCCAGAGATACTCTCTTATTTCGATACTATGCCATCTTTTAAAGGAAAAATCAGTGATGAAGAGATAGAAGCTGTGTCAGAGTGGATATATTTTTATCTTCCACCAAAAAAAGAGGTAAATAAGCTTCAATTTGTTGACTATAAAAAAGCACTGATTTTAGCTAAAAGGTTAGGGAAGATTATTATGATAGAAGTAACCAGTCCAACCTGTCACTACTGCATAAAGATGGAAAAGAGAACACTTAAAGAGCCAGATGTAGTTGCTTTAATTTCATCAGACTTTATTCCTGTGCGTGTTGATGTGAGTCGTCAAAAACTTCCAAATAATCTAAAATGGAGTATGACACCAACCTTTATTTTTCTTGATAGTGATGGAAATGTGCTAAAAACAGTTCCTGGAGCTTGGATGAAAGATGATTTTTTAACAATTTTAAGAGAGGTAAAGCAGTCTAAAGGAGATGAGATATGAAGCAGATTCTATTGTTTATGACGTTTTTTGTATTATCTTTTGCTGATACAGAATTTGCAGAACCAAAGCCTTCAATTGACAATCCAAGAAAGATTGTTTTTCCCATAAC